>NZ_CP128846.1:8850000-9114702 GCF_030388665.1 Streptomyces flavofungini
CATGCGGGCCATCAGGCACGACCTGCACGCGAACTCGGTCGTCGCCTTCGGCACCGGTGTCGAGCGCCTGACCGCCACCGCCGAGGAGGCGGTCGAGCACGGGATGCACGTGTGGCTCCAGCCGCGCATGGCAGACGTCCCCGAGCACGAGATCCTCGACCACCTGGCCGAGACCGGCAGGCAGGCAGAGCTGCTGCGCCGCCGGGGCGCGCGGGTGTACCTGAGCGTGGGCTGTGAGTTCGTCCTGTTCGTGCCGGGCATCGTCCCCGGGGCGAACGCGGTCGAACGGGTCGCGAACATGCAGAAGGGCAACTGGGACCCGGTGGCGGCGCAGCGCAAGCTGACGCGGTTCATCGGCCTGGCCGCGAAGACCGGCCGCCGCGTCTTCCACGGCCCGCTGACCTACGGCTCCGCGCACGGCGACCGGGTCGACTGGGACCTCTTCGACCTCGTCGGCGTCAACTACTACTCGTACTTCGCCGACCCTCGGGGCTACGTCAAGGAGCTGGCCCCGTACCGGAAGTGGGGCAAGCCCGTCGCCATCACGGAGTGCGGCACCTGCACCTTCGAGGGCGCGCCCGACGCGGGCGGCATGGGCTGGGACGTGGTCGACTACAGCAAGCCCGAGCCGGAGATCCGCAAGGGTGTGCGGCGCAGCGAACCCACCCAGGCGCAGTACCTCGGGCAGGTCCTGAACGTGTTCGAGCAGATGGACCTGCACGCAGCGATGGTGTACCAGTTCGTCACCTCCGACGCCCCGCACCGGCGCGCACGCCGCCACGACCTCGACATCGCCAGCTACAGCCTCACCAAGGCCATCTGGAGGACGAAGGACGCCCCGACGGCGCGGTGGCACTGGGAGCCGAAGGAGTCGTTCCACGCCGTGTCACGGCACTTCGCCCACGCCGAGCGCAAGGAGCAGGGGCGGCGCGAGGAGGGCGGCGGGGCCTGGCGGGCCGGGCGGCGTCAGGCCGGATCCGGCAGCGCGTGGGCGAGCAGGACCTCGGCCGCCGCGCGCGCGTGGCGGCCGTAGTCCGCCTCGCCGAGGACCATGGCGCGGCTGGCCGCCCCGTCCGCGAGGGTCACCAACTGCTCGGCGAGGGCCGCGGGTTCGCGGCAGCCCAGCTCCGTCACCAGCGCGGTGACGAGCTCCACCATCCGCAGCTTCTGCGCGCGGGCGTAGGCGTGGACCGCGTCCTGCGGGTCGGGGAACTCCGCGGCGGCGTCGATGAAGGGGCATCCGCGGACCGGGGCCGCGCCCGCTGGAGCCGCGTCCGCCGGAGCCGGGTCGAAGAGGCCGAGGACCCGCTCCCTCGGCGGGATGTCCTCGCGGGTCAGGACGGCCTCCAGCGTGGCCCCCGATGACGCGAGGTCCTGGAGGTGGGCGATGACCAGATCGGCCTTGGTCCGGAAGTGCGCGTAGAGCGTGCGCTTGGAGACCGGCGCCTCCTCCGCGACCTGCTCCATGCCGGTCGCGTTGATCCCCTGGACCGCGAACAGCCGGGCGGCGGCCGCCAGGACGCGCTCTCGTCCGCCGCGCCCCCGCCCCTGAGGTGTCGCGGCCGTCGATGCCGCAGTCGTCGTACCCATCCACAAAGTATACGTCCGCGTTTACATCGAGGGGGTGGCTTGCTAGGGTCCGGCCATGTAAACGCATCCGTTTACATTGGTCCCGTCGAGGAGTGAGGCATGAGTACGTCGATCCCCACCGAGCTGAGCGGGTGCGCGGAGAAGCTGATACGCGCCCGGCACGCGACCCGCGCCTTCCGGCCGGAAGCCGTGCCCGAGGACACGATCCGCGCGATCTTCTCGCTGGCCGGTGCCGCGCCGTCCAACTCCAACGCGCAGCCCTGGCGGGTGGAGGTGGCGAGCGGCGCGGCACGGGACCGCCTCGCGGACGCCCTGCGGGCGGCCCACGCCGCACGGCGCACCTCGGTCGACGTCCCGTACTCCGAGGACATGTACGCCCCGGTGCACCAGGAGCGCCGGGCGGCGTTCGGCGCCGACCTGTACGGAGCCCTCGGCATCCGCCCCGACGACCACGCGGCACGGGCGGCCTACGACGCCCGGAGCCTCGGCTTCTACGACGCCCCGCACGCCGCGTTCCTGTTCGTCACCGGGGACGGCGGCCCGCGCCTCGCCGCCGACGTCGGCGCGTACCTGCAGACGCTGCTCCTGGCGATGACCGCGTACGGAGTGGCGAGTTGCCCGCAAGGGCTGCTGAGTTTCTACGCCGACACGGTCCGCGCCGAACTCGGCGTCACCGAGGGGAAGCTGCTCGTCGGCGTCTCCTTCGGCTACGCCGACGAGGCCGCGCCGGTGAACCGCTTCACGACTCCGCGGGCCGCGCTCGAAGCGGTCACGACCTTCCACCACTAGGGAGTTCGGGCCGCCGATAGCCTCTGCCACCCGGCGTGCGGACCGGCATGGGCGTGCGGACCCGCCCTCTCACCCGGGCGTGTAGAGGTACCGCTGCCCCGGCGGGCAGCCCGCGCTGCGCCCCGCGTCCGTCACCAGGACGTGCTGGTACTGGGGCGCCGGCGTGCACGGGGGCATCGCCCGTACGCCGGACCGCCAGCGCAGGCGCGCGACCACCCCCGTCCAAGGGTCGACCGGCCGCGGCTGCCCGTCGGCGCGTACCTCGGCATCGTCGACGAGAACGTGGCCACGTGCCACCGCACCCGCGACGCCCTCGCCGGCGGGTTTCTCTCCCGCGGGTCACCTCGTCGGAGTGTGCGGACGAGGCGGATCAGAAGACGGAGAGGCCCGTGAGGGTGGTGAAGCGGTCCAGTGCGGCCACCCCCGCCACCGAGTTGCCGCGCTGGTCGAGGCCGGGGCTCCAGACGCAGACGGTGCAGCGGCCGGGGACGACCGCGATGATGCCGCCGCCGACCCCGCTCTTGCCCGGCAGGCCCACGCGGTGCGCGAAGTCGCCCGCGGCGTCGTAGGTGCCGCAGGTCAGCATGACCGCGTTGACCTGCTTGGCCTGGCTGCGGGTGAGGAGCGTGGAGCCGTCGGACCGTATGCCGTGGCGGGCCAGGAACCCGGCGGCGCGGGCCAGGTCGGCGCAGGACGCTTCGATGGAGCACTGGCGGAAGTACTGGTCGAGGAGCGTGGGCACCGGATTGGTGATGTTGCCGTACGACGCCATGAAGTGGGCGAGGGCGGCGTTGCGGTCGCCGTGCGCCGTTTCGGACGCGAGCACCGCCTCGTCGAAGTCGAGACGGTCGTTGCCGGACTCGGCGCGCAGGAAGGCGCGGAGCGTACCGGCCGCGTCGCCGGTGAGGCTCTGCAGCCGGTCGGTGACGACGAGCGCGCCCGCGTTGATGAACGGATTGCGGGGGATGCCGTTCTCGTACTCCAACTGCACCAGGGAGTTGAACGGGTTGCCCGACGGCTCCCGGCCGACGTGCTCCCACAGCAGGTCGCCGTCCAGCGAGAGGTCGAGGGCCAGGGTGAAGGCCTTGGTGATGGACTGGGTGGAGAAGGGACGCTGCCAGTCACCGACGCCGTACACCGTGCCGTCGAGCTCGGCGACGGCCATCCCGAAGTGCCGCGGGTCGGCCGAGGCGAGCGCCGGGATGTAGTCGGCGGGGCGGCCACGGCCCGGCAGGGCCTGGATCTCGGTGGCGATGCGGTCCAGGACGGGCTGAAGGGACGATGGCACGGGCACTTGCTCCGGTTTCGCGCGGTATACGGGGGTGTCCGGAGTACCTTAAGGCAGGCGAGCGGTGCCGATGATCAGGGCCCGGGGCGAGGTCGTACGACGCTTCGCCGCCCGAGGGGGCGACGCCCCGTCCGACCGCCTGCAGAGGAAGTCGGCCCGGACCCGGCCAGCCGCTCATGGGGAGGCCGTGTCAGTGGGAGCTCAGCCGTGCCCTGGCCAGGGTGAGCGCGGCTGCTGTCGGAGGCACCCCGGTGCGACGCGCGTGCTCGATGACCGTGGCCACGCGCTCCCCGACCTGACGGACCCGCTGCTCGGTCCGGGCGTCGTCATGGTGGCGCAGCCGCTCCTCCAGGAAGACCAGACCGCCCGCGTTCACGCAGAAGTCGGGTGCGTACAGGACGCCGCGGGCCTCCAGCGCGGCGGCGTGCTCGGGGGCCGCGAGCACGTTGTTGGCACCGCCCGCGATGATCCGGCAGCGCAGCCGCGGCAGCGTACGGTCGTCGACGACGCCCCCGAGGGCACACGGGGCGAGGACGTCGCACGCGGTGAGCGCCGCGGCCGCCGGGTCGACGACGCGCGCGCCCACGCTCCGGGCGACGGCGTCCGCGCGCCCGGGGTCGACGTCGGACACCAGCAACTCCGCGTCCTGCGCCGCCAGGAGACGGGCGAGCGCGGCACCCACGTTGCCCACGCCCTGCACGCACACGCGGACACCCCGCAGGCCGCCGTCGCCGCCGGTGGCGCGCAGACAGGCCCGGATCCCCTCCAGGACGCCGAGTGCCGTCATGGGGGAGGGGTCGCCGTCCGCGCAGACCGGCGCGGCCTCGGTGCCGATCACCTTCAGGTCGGCCTGCGTGGTGCCGACGTCGTTGACGGGGATGAAACGCCCGCCGAGGGTGGCGACGAAGCGGCCGTGGGCACGCAGCAGTGCCTCTGTCTTGTCGCGTGCCGGATCGCCGAGGACGACGCTCCAGCCGCCGCCGAGGTCGAGGCCCGCGGCCGCGGCCTTGAGGGTCATGGCCCGGGCGAGGCGCAGGCCGTCTTCGAGGGCTGCGGTCTCACTCGCGTACGCGTGCATGCGGACGCCGCCGAGGGCGGGACCGAGGGTGGTGTCGTGCAGGACGACGAGAGAACGCAGCCCCGTCCGGGCGTCCTGGTGGAAGAGCACCTGCTCGAAGCCGCCGGACCGCAGCCTTTCGAAGATCGTGGAGGTCATCCGGCCATCGTGGCAGCGGCCACTGACAACTGGGTGCGGGCCGCAGGTGCGTTGGCCGCGCCCTTTAGACGCCATTTCGTTTGGTGTGATCTTGCGGCAGCCTGGGACGGTGACTTCTTCGCTTGTTGAGCGAATGGCTCCAGATGATCTGTGGGAGCTGTTCGAGCGGGTGGTGCCGCCGGCGCCGGAGCGTCCGCAGGGCGGCGGTCGCCGTCGGCATGGGGACCGGGAGGTGCTGGCCGCGATCATCTTCGTCGCCACCTCGGGCTGCACGTGGAACCAACTGCCGCCGGGCTTCGGCCCTTCGGGAGTGACCGCTTTCCGCCGGTTCACCGAGTGGTCCGAGGCGAGGGTGTGGGCCAAGCTCCATCGCCTTGTCCTCGATGAGCTCGGCTCCCGCGGTGAGCTGGACTGGTCGCGCTGTGCGATCGACTCAGTCAGCGTCCGCGCCCTCAAAGGGGGCGGCTGACGGGACCGAATCCGACCGACCGCGGCAAGAACGGATCGAAAATCCACCTGATCGTCGACCGTCACGGCCTGCCTCTCTCGCTCGGAATCTCCGCCGCCAACCTCCACGACAGCCAGGCCCTCATCCCGCTGGTCCGCGGTATCCCGCCCGTCCGCTCCCGCCGCGGCCCCAGGCGTCGGCGGCCCGCCAAGCTCCACGGCGACAAGGGGTACGACTACCCCCACCTGCGACGCTGGCTCTCTTTACGGCAGATCACCCACCGCATCGCACGCAAGGGCACTGAGTCTTCCCAGCGCCTGGGTCGGCACCGCTGGGTCGTGGAACGGACGGTGTCCTGGCTGTCGGGCTGCCGCCGACTCCACCGCCGATACGAACGCAAGCCCGAGCACTTCCTCGCCTTCACCGCCATCGCGGCAACCCTCATATGCCATCGCAGAATCGCCAAATGAAATGACGTCTTAGGAATTCCACCGGCCGCGGTCCCGGTCGGGGATGTTTGGCGGGCCGGGTGCCGCTACCGCGAACGGGCGTCCACGGGCACCGACACCTGCGGCAGCCGTGGCTCCACCAGCGGACGGAACAGCTTGCGCACCGGTGAGGTCGACAACAGGAACACGGTGACGACGACGCCGAGGGAGAGCAGGACCTGACCGGCCGCGCCCAGGTCCTTCAGGCGCGGATACAGACCGGCGGCCTCCCCCGCGCGGATCAGCAGCCCGTGCAGGAGGAAGGGGTACATGGTGGCGGCGCCCAGCGCGGTGAAGACGGTGCGGCGCCGGGGCACGCAGGCGAGGAACGCCGCGACGAGCACCGCGCTGAGCGCGAAGACGCCGATGCGCAGGGCCAGGTACCGCGGCCAGCTCACGCCGAGCTCCGCGTAGCCGACGTCCATGGAGAGCCAGTGGTCGTCGGGGCCGGGAACGAGCAGGTACGCCCCGACTCCGGCGCAGGCCAGCGCGACCACGGCACAGCGGCGGACCAGCCCCGTCCGCAGCAGGTCGAAGTGGTCCGGACGCAGGTTCAGGCCGAGGACGAACCAGGGCAGGAACATCAGTACGCGCGGCAGCGCCAGGTCGTAGCCCATCGTGGTCAGCCCTGCGGCGAGGGAGATCAGCACGGCGACGGCCACGGGATGGCGGATCGCCCGCCACACGGGTGTGCTCAGCCGCCAGAGGAACAGGGCGATGAGGAACCAGCAGAGATAGGTGGGCTCCGTGGGGGTGAGCACGAAGGGCTCGCCGCGTACCGCGCTGTTCGTGGCGGAGTAGGCCGTCTCGAACAGGAGGTAGGGGATCAGGACCGACTCGATCAGGCGGCGCACCTGGTCGGGGCGGGCGGTGAAGCGCTGCGAGAAGTAGCCGCACAGCAGGATGAACGCCGGCATGTGGAAGGCGTACACGACGGTGTGGACGGCCTGGAGCACGTGCGTGCCACGGACGATCTGCTCCCAGGAGTGGCCGAGGGCGACCAGCACGATCAGGAGGAACTTCGCGTTGTCGAAGAACGGGTCGCGGGTGTCGAGGGCCGCGCCCGGGGCAGGCGGCTCGGTGGTCGGCATCCGCGTCACGCCTTGGACCCGGTCGGCGCCGCGGACCCGACCGCCTGCCAGGGAGCGAGACGTCCTCCCTCACGCGTGGCGTGGGTCCAGTACAGGCGGCTGTCGAGGCCGAGCATGGTGAGCACGACGCCGCCCGACGCCAGGGTGACGCTCGACGGCGCACCGGCGAGGAGGACGCCGGTGTGGTTCCACCGCGGACGGTTCCTGGCGGCGCCGGACGTGCCCCACGCGGTGGCGACGTCCCCCGTGGTGGTCCGGATCGCGAGCAGGACACCGCCCCATTTGTCCGGGGCGACGCTCACCGGGCCGTAGCCCCCCGCACCGCCCAGATCGGTGACGGCCGTCGACGCGTGCGCGGTGAACGGCTGCCGACCCCGGCGCGGCGCCGCCGGGGCGGTCAGGTCCTCCGCGTGCAGGCGGGCCGACCACACGTTCCCGGAGCGGGGAGCGCGGTAGAAGACCCGGACGCCGTCGTCGTCAGGACGGACGGTCAACGGCAAGGTGGTGGCGGGCAGCCCGGTGGCCAGCGGACCGCGCACGTCCGCGCCCGGCTGGTCCTGGATCCAGGCCAGGACGCTGTGCCTGGTGGCGGCCAGGACGTGGACGCGACCGCCGCGGTCGGTGGCGGCGACCGGGTCCCCGTGGACCGCGTCCCCGCCCAGGCCGCGCCAGGGGGTCCACGCCCCGTCCACCTGCTGGACGCGCGCGGTCAGGCGGTGGCTGCTGTCGCGCAGGAACACCGCCATCGTGCCGTCTTCGTGCACGGCGACCGCGGGCACGCTGATGTCGTTCGTGCCGATCTCGTCGGACGCCTCCGGGCTGCCCAGCGACTGCCAGGGCCCGAAGGGCCCGCCCGGGTCCCGCTGAAGGAGGAAACCCACGTCCCTGCGGTACTCGGCGGGGTGGTCGCCGAACAGCGTGCGGGTGCCGAAGACGGCGATGCGCCCGTCGGGCAGGGCCACGGGCCGGACCCCGTTGTCCATACCGGTCTCCGCCTGGAGCACGGGCCCCGTCCACCGGCCCGAGCCCGGCCGGGTCCCGCTGCCGCCCGGCCGGTGCCAGTGCGCGATCCGGCCGTCGAGCACGGCGAAGGCCCACAGGCTGTCGTCCTTGCCCGCGAGCAGCCAGTCGGCGCCGGTGTCCCGGGTGTGGTGGATGCTGTGCGACCAGTGGTGCTTCGGGCGCGCGGCGACCTTGAGGTCACCGCAGCCCGCCGGGTCCTGGCAGGACTGCCGCGGGGCGTCGCTCCAGGAGTACGTCTCCAGGGTGCGGGCCTTGGACGCGCCGGCCGCCGGGTCGAGCGCCCGGGGCAGCCCGCCGTTGAAGTACCCCATGTAGTGCTGCACGGTGAAGTGCGGACGTGCACCGGACGCGGCGTACCGGGCGAGGGCCTGCTGGACGAACCGGGCGCCGAAGCGGTGGTCCTGGTGGTCCGCGCACTTGAGGTTGCGGTCGAGACGGCCCGGCGTCGGGTCCTGCATCCGGACCTGCGTCGGCCGGAACCGCTCCAGATAGCCGGTGAGCGTCCGGATGAGCTGTTCGCGCGTGTACGAGAAGTCGCGGGTGACCACACCGCCGTGCACCAGCTGCGAGCCGAGCGCACCGGTCCTGCCGTCCCACAGCCCGTGCAGGCTGTGCGGGCGCTCCCCGGCGATGCTGCCGGCCTCGTGCAGCAGCGTCCACACGAGCTGGATGTGGGGGTGCCCCTGCAATGTGTCGAGCTCCGCCTGGCCGCCGCCCGCCGTGGCGATGACGGTGCGCCGCCAGGGGTGGTCCGGCCGACCGGTGACCATCTCCGCGTAGGCCGCGCGAATGCCGTTCTGGCGTGCCTTGGCGTACTTGCGCCGGTCACGGGCCGGGCGGGGGATACCCCGGAATGTGCCGCGCCGGGGAGCGTTGACGCCGTTGGACTCGCCGGACGTCAGATAGACCGTGGCCACGGGCCGGCCGCTGCGGAGCGACTGCCCGACCTCCGGGTTGATGAAGAACAGGTCGTCGTCGGGGTGGGCGACGATCTGCAGGATCGCTTCCGTGGTCCTCGGCTGCGGCCCGGAGGCCGCCCACGTACCCGTCGACGCCGCCGTGCTCAGGTCCGGTGGCTGGTGCGGCGTGCTGGGCGCCTCGCCCACGCTCCTCCCCGGACCTGCGGCGACGCGGATGGCCACGGGTGCCGCCGCACACAGCAGGGTGGCCGCGATGACATCACGACGGGTTGCGCGCGCGAAGCGGCGCTTTTCGAGGGGCATGGATGGTGTTGCCTCATCTGACGTACCGGTCACTCGAGCGCCAGCTCCTGCTGTCGACTCTTTGATCACCGAGGAAGAGGGCGGGGGAACGCGGGGGGTTGTCCTCGGTGATCTTCCTCACGGCTGCTGCGGTGTGTGCGTCGTGCACGTCCTGTGCGGTGCCGGGGGCGAGGCGCGTGACGGCGGTGGCACGTGGGAATGCTGGCCGCCGAACACCGAACCCAGGCACGCAGATACACGGGGGCACCTTCATGGCGACGACACGCGCACGTGGGCGGCGAGCGGCGCTCGCGCATCGACGCGCGACGCGGCCGGTGACCGGACGGGCGACCGGGCGCACGACGCGCTGGGCCGCGGGGCTCGTCCTCGCCGTGCCGGCACTCCTGACGGTCGTCGGCTGCGGCGACGGGGACGACACCGACGAGAAGCCCTCGTCCCATGGGAAGACCTCGACGTCCCCCTCCGCGCACCCGTCCTCGGACGAGCCATCGGCGGAGTCGTCGGAGTCTGCTGCCGACGGGAGCGACGTCGGCGCCTGCGCGGACGGCGACTGCGAGATCGCCGTGTCCGAGAAGGTGACGTTCCGCTTCAAGGGCCCGCGGGGCCAGGCGACCCTGTCCGTCACCGAGGTCGGCCCGGACAAGGTCGAGTACACGGTGAAGTCGGGCAGCGGCCGGGCCAAGGGCGGCGCGAGCGGCCCCGGCCAGGGCTGCGTCACGGTCCTCCGCAGCAACGGCAGCGGCAACTCCTGCGGCGGGCTCGGCGACGGCGCACGGCCGAGCCCGCAGCCCGGTGCCGTGGTCATCCAGGCGGCCACCGGCGAGGACGGGACGGCGATCCTCCACATCGTGTCCCGCTGACACCCCGGCGGGCGGCGCGAGCCCGGAGGAGGCCGGCAGCGGCTGACGGGGGCGTCGACGCGGTGCCGTGGACGCGGTCCGGCAGGCGGGCCGCGGCCTGCCCGCACCTGGGCCGGCGAGGAGCGCGGCGCCATGACCGGTTCGAGCCGCCCGGCGCTGATACCCGGCTGACACACAACCGCGCGCCGGTGGATGCACGGTCCTGACCGGCTGGATGCGCTCCTCTCCAAGGCTGAAGGCCTGCGCGGGACAGCCCGCGCGGGCCGGTCGTGGAGAGGTGGTCGTCGGTGAGGGTGCGTCGGGTACGGGTTGCCGGAGTGGGCGGCGCGCTGCGGGGGCCGCAGCGCGGCAGGGCGCTGTGCGTGGCCGCCGCCGTGCTGGTCGCGGCGGGAGCGGGCGGCTGGCTGGTGCTTCCCGGCGGTGGGAGCGGGGAGGGCGAGGACGGGCGGACGCCCGGCGTCCTCGGCTCCCTCGGGCTTCCGTGGCCCGACGAGGGCCAGACGAGCATCGAGGTGCGGGGCGTCGGCGGCGTCGGCAGCAGCGGCGGCCGGGAGCCGGTGCCGATCGCGAGCGTCACGAAGGTGATGACCGCGTACGTGCTCCTCAAGGAACACCCCCTCGACGCGGGGGAGGAGGGGCCGCGCATCACCGTGGACGCGGACGCCGCGCGGGAGTCGCACTCGCTCAGCGAGTCCACGGTGGAGCTCCGCGAGGGCCGCCGCCACACCCAGCGCGAACTCCTGGAGCTCCTGCTGCTGCCGTCCGGCAACAACGTCGCCCGGCTGCTCGCCCGTTGGGACGCGGGAAGCCAGAAGGCGTTCGTCGCGAAGATGAACCGCACCGCCGACGAACTCGGCATGACCCGCACGACGTACACCGGAGCGAGCGGCTACGAGTCCAGCACCAAGAGCACCGCCGAGGACCAGCTGAAGCTCGCCCGGCACGCCCTGCGGCAGCCCGCGCTCCGTGAGGTGGTGGCCCTGCGCGACACGACGGTGCCCGGCGTGCCCGGCACCGTCACCAACACCAACCGGCTCCTGGACAAGCCCGGCGTCATCGGCCTGAAGACGGGGTCGAGCACCCCTGCGGGCGGAAACCTCATGTGGGCCGCCGAGGCCAGGTCCGGCGCCAAGCGCTACCTCGTCCTCGGAGTCGTCCTGGGACAGCGCGCCCACACCACCCCCGCCGAAGGCCTTGCGGCGGCCATCGACAGGAGCGGCGCCCTGATCGACGCCGTCCAGCGGAACCTCCCCCTGGCCCTCGGCGCGGACAAGCCGGTGCGGCCATGACGGCACTGCGCGGACGACTGCCGGAGCCCGCGGTCGGTGCGGGCGGGGTCGCACCCGAGACGGCCGGGAGTCCGGACGCGGACTGCCCGGGAGCGGACTGCCCGGGAGCGGACTGCCCGGGAGCGGACTGCCCGGGAGTAGACCGCCCGGGAGCGGACGGCCCGGGAGCGGACGGCCCGGGAGTAGACCGCCCGGGAGCGAGCCGCACCGGCGACGCCAAGCGCCGCACAGGCGACGGCAAGCACCGCACAGGCGACGGCCCCTGGCGCCGCGGACGGTTCGTCGCCGTGGCCGCCGTGCTCCTCGCGCTGACCATGCTCGGCCACACCCGGGTGCCTCACGGCTTCGGCAACCCCGGCAGCCTGCTGGAGACCTTCCTGCCCTGGCTGGGGGCGGCCGTGCCCGCGCTCCTCGTGCTCGCCGCCGTGCGCCGCTCCGCGACCGCCGCCCTCGCCGTGCTGCTCCCGGCCGTCGTCTGGTGCTCCCTGTTCGGCGGCACGGTCATGGACAAGCGGTCCGGCGGCGGCGACGTCACCGTGGTCAGCCACAACGTCCACGACCGCAACCCCGACCCGGGCGGCACCGCCCGCGCCCTCGTCGCCTCCGGCGCGGACCTGGTCGCCCTGGAGGAGCTGTCCCCGAGCACGGCACCGGACTACGGGCGCGTCCTGGACCGCAGCTACCCGCACCACGCGGTGCTGGGCACGGTCGGGCTGTGGAGCAAGTACCCGCTGCGGGACGTGCGACCGATCCCGATCATGCCGTGGACCCGCGCCCTGCGGGCCACCGCCGAGACCCCGAAGGGCCCGCTCGCCGTGTACACCGCGCACCTCGCGTCGGTGCGCGTGCACCCGGGCGGGGGCTTCGCCACGGCCACCCGTGACGAGGCCGCCGAGAAGTTCGCCGCCGCCGTGCGTGCCGAACGACTGCCCCGCCTCGTCGTGGTCGGCGACTTCAACGGCACGACCGACGACACGGCCCTGCGCCCGCTGACCGGACAGCTGCGGTCGGCGCAGCAGGAGGCGGGCGACGGGTTCGGGTTCACCTGGCCCGCGTCGTTCCCGGTGGCCCGGATCGACCAGATCCTCGTCAAGGGCGTCACCCCGGCCTCGTCGTGGACCCTGCCGCGCACCGGCAGCGACCACCTGCCCGTCGCGGCCACCCTGTCCTTGTGACCACGGCGACAGCGGATACCGTCGTGATCAACGAGCCCGCCGGGCCCGGCGGGCCCGGCGGGCGGACAGTGAGCCACGCCCGCCCCGTACGACCCGACCCCCAGGTGACGAGATGCCACAGCCCCCCAACGAACCGGCGGGACGCCCCGCACCCCGCGAGGGCGGCCCCGCCGCGCCCGTGCGCGTCCTCCTGATCGAGGACGACGACGCGATCCGCAAGTCCGTCGGCATGGCCCTGGAGCGCTACGGTTACGAGGTGGCGGCGGCCCCCGACGGCCTGACCGGCCTCGAGATGTTCCGGGACGGGTGGCACGACCTGCTCCTCGTCGACGTCATGCTGCCCCACCTCGACGGCATCGGACTCTCCTGCCGGGTCCGCGAGACGAGCCAGGCCCCCATCCTGATGATGTCGGCGCGCGGCGACGCACTGGACGTCGTCGCGGGCCTGGAGGCGGGCGCCGACGACTACATCGTCAAACCCGTCGACACCACGGTCCTGGTCGCCCGCATCCGCACCCTGCTGCGCCGCGCCACCTACACCGCGCCTGCGACGGCCGACGCCCCGGCGCCCGACCGCGGCGGCCTGCTCACCTTCCGCAACCTCACTGTCGACACCCGCGGCCTCGAAGTCCGCGCGGACGGCCGCCTGCTCGCCCTCACGCCCACCGAACTGCGCCTGCTCCTGGAGTTCGTGGCCGCGCCCGGCGTCGTCCTGGAGCGCCAGACCCTGCTGCGCAAGGTGTGGGACTACGGCTGGGAGGGCGACAGCCGGGTCGTCGACCTGACCGTGCAGCGACTGCGCAAGAAGATCGGCGCCGATCACATCGAGACGGTGCGCGGCTTCGGCTACAAGTTCCGGCGCTGACATGCGACGTGCTTCTCGCTTCCTGCGCCGACTCGCCGACCTCCGCTCCCTGCGCTGGAAGATCGCCGCGGGAGTGGCCGCGGCGGCCTGCGCGATGGCCGTGGGCATCGGCTTCTTGGTGCATGAGAGGACCGAGGCGCGGTCCATGAGCATCGGCCGCGGCACGGCGCTGCGTGAACTGGAGGTCGCCGAGTTCGAGTTCCGCGACGGCAGGTCCGCGAGCCGGGATCCCTCGACGCCCCCGGGCTACGCCGCCGGGGACCAGGTGCCGGACGTGTTGCGGGCCCGGCTCGCCACCGAACCGGGCCCCCTGACCTGGTACGACACGAGCAAGCCGCTGCAGGGCCCGTTCATGTGGGCGGCGAGCCGCGTCGACGGCACCGACCTGGCCGTCCGGATGGACATGGGGGCCGAGAAGCGCAGCCTGCAGGCGCTCGACCGGCACATCCGGTACGCGGCCCTCGCCACCCTCGCCGTCGTCGTCCCCCTGACGCTGCTCGCCGCCGAACTGGTGCTGCGGCGCCTGCGCCGGGTCGCGGGCACCGCACGGCGCATCAGGAACGGGGCCCTGGACGCGCGCACCGCGAGCCGCGGCCACGACGAGATCAGCGAGATCTCCTCGGCCGTCGACCACATGGCGGACGCCCTCCAGGAACGCCTGCGGGGCGAACAGCGCTTCACCGCCGACGTCGCCCACGAACTGCGCACCCCGCTCGCGGGCCTCGTCACCTCCGCGTCCCTGCTGCCGGAGAGCGAGGCAACCGACCTCGTCCAGGACCGGGTGCGGGTGCTGCGGGCGCTGGTGGACGACCTGCTGGAGATCTCCCGTCTCGACGCGGGCGCCGAGCGGGCCGACGCGCAGCCGGTGCCGCTCGGTGAACTGGTCACGGAGTCCGTGCGCCGCACCGGCCTCGACACCCGGATCACCGTCGTCGGGGACACGACCGTGGAGACCGACCCGCGCCGCGTCGACCGCATCGTCACCAATCTGGTCCTCAACGCCCATCGCCACGGCGGCTCACCGGTGGAGGTCACCGTGGCCACCGACGCAACCACCGGCCCCGGCGCCGTCACCGTCGTCGTCCGTGACCACGGCCCCGGCTTCCCCGCCGACCTCCTGGACCACGGCCCGCAGCGCTTCCGCACCGGCGCCGCCGAACGCGGCCACGGGCACGGCCTCGGCCTCACCATCGCCCTCGGCCACACCCAGGTCGTCGGCGGCCGCCTCACGTTCTCGAACGCCGACCCGCACGGCGCCGTCGCCACCCTGAGCCTCCCGCTCCGGCGCGCCTGAGGCGGGCGCGGCGGTGACCGGTGGCGGTGTCGTCGGCGCCCGCCCGGCGTTGGGGCCCGGCCCTCGGGGACACCGGCCGCGTCGCGCCCGTTGAAGGACGGCAGGAGAACCCGCTGGCCTCGCCGGCCGACGACGCCGAGCGCACCCGCAAGATGGTCAGGCAGTGCCAAGGCCCGGTCCTGCTCGTCGGGCACTCCTACGGCGCCCGCCGTCATCACCGAGGCGGGCGACCTGCCCCAGGTCGCCGGACTCGTCCACGTCGCCGCGTTCACGCCCGACGCGGGCGAGAGCCCCGGCCGGATCTCGCAGGAGAAGCCCACCGAGGCGTTCGACACCATCGCCCCGGACTCCGACGGCTACCTGTGGATCAAGCAGGACGAGTTCCACGAGAGCTTCTGCCAGGACCTGCCCGTCGACCTGATCGCGCAGGCGGCCGACGAACTGCGCGGCTGAGGGGCTGCCTCGGCGCGGTCGAGCCGCGACCCAGCTCCCGTGGATGCCGGGCGGCACCCGGCCCGGGAGCTGGACGCGGGCCGGCGGACGGCCCGTGAAGTCCTGTGCCGAGAGAATCACGAGGTCGGCCGCGCCCGGTCGGGACCGCCACCCACCGCCGGCGTGCGGGACAGCGACGCGCGTCATCGCCGCGCGTCGGGGACGTCGCGGGGGCGGTCCGGGTTCAGGAACCACTTGCGCGCCGAGACGAGCCACCAGGTGCCGCAGAAGGCGACGACCACGCCGACCGCGACGGGCGCGTAGTTGAACGTGTCCCTGGTGACGGGCGAGCTCTGCGGCAGCATGAACAGGACCGTGATGACCGCGACCCAGGCGATGGCGATGGTGCCGACGATGGTGGACCAGGAGCCCAGGTGCCAGGGGCCGCGCTCGAAGCGGTCGCCCTGGCGCAGGCGGAGGTAGGTGGGGATGACGTAGGCGATGTAGAGGCCGATGGTGGCGATGGAGGTGACGGCCGCGTACGCGGTGTTGTTCCACAAGTAGGGCAGGCCGAGGGCGAAGGCGCCGAGGGTGGCGAGCCAGACGGCGTTGGTGGGCGTGCGGGTGGTGGGGTTGAGCTTGTGCCACGTCCGGGAGAAGGGCAGCGCGCCGTCGCGCGAGAAGGCGTAGATCATCCGGGAGTTGGCCGTCACGGACGCCATGCCGCAGAAGAGCTGGGCGACGATGATGACGAGCAGCAGCCACTTGCTGGCCGTCGTGCCGAGCGCGTCCATGAGGATCTGGGCCGGGGGCACGCCCGTGGCCGAGTCGAGGGCGCCGGAGTACGACTGGATGGCGAAGGTGAAGCCGAAGAGGAGCACGAACCCGGCCACGAGGGAGACGAGGATCGAGCGGACGATGCCCTTGGGCCCCGCCGTGGCCGCGTCGATGGTCTCCTCCGTCATGTGCGCGGAGGCGTCGTAGCCGGTGAACGTGTACTGCGCCATCAGCAGGCCGATCGCCACCACGTAGATGCTCGACGAGAAGCCGGTGTTGTTGACGAACTCGCCGAGGACGAAGCTCGTCGACCGGTGCTCGTCGGGCACGATGGCCAGGGCGCCGCAGATCACGACGACACCCAGGACGTGCCACCAGATCGACACCTCGTTGAGGAAGGCGACGATGCGCACCCCGAAGGTGTTGAGGGCCCCGTGCAGCGCGAGGACGCAGCCGAACAGGATGATCGTGTGCTCCGGCGTGGCCTCGAAGCCGAACTGCAGGTCGAGCAGGGCGTTGAGGAACGTCGCGGCGCCGAAGTCGATGCCCGCGGTCACGGCGATCTGGCCGAGGGTGTTGAACCAGCCCGTGAACCACGCCCAGGCCGCCCGCGAGCGTTCCGGGGCCATCCGGTGGGCCCAGAAGTACAGGCCCGCGCTGGTCGGGTACGAGGAGCACACCTCCGCCATCGCGAGCCCGACGAAGAGCGTCATGACGCCCACGAACAGCCAGCCCCACATCATGACGGCCGGGCCGCCGGTGTTGAGGCCGTAGCCGTACAGCGTCATGCAGCCGGACAGGATGGAGATGATCGTGAAGCTGACGCCGAAGTTGGCGCGGCCCGACATGGAGCGGGAGAGCGTCTGCTGGTAGCCGAGTTGCTTCAGGCGTTCCTCGTCGGACACGCGGGACACATCAAGAGGCACGGGCCGTCTGTCCTTGGTCTGTGAAAGGGGAGGGGGAGGAGAGGAACAAGGGGAGGGGAACAAGGGGAGGGGAAGAGGGGGAGAAGAGGAGGTCGGGGAGGCGGCGCGCTGCGGGGTGGGGCGGTGGGGCTAGCAGCGTCGGAGGCGTGGTGGGTCGTAGGTCCAGGCACGGTGGCGCTGGAACAGTTCGGTGGCGGGGCCGCAGTAGGACCACGGCACGGTCGTGGCGTACGGGCCGATCGCGTCGAAGACGTCCCTCGCCTCGGGGTGGCGGTTGGCGAACGACAGGGCGTGGGCGAGGTAGTTGGCGTCGTCGGCGAAGCAGGCGTGCGGGCGCGGCGCGCGATGGCGCCACCAGCGGTCGAGGACCAGGTCGGTCGTGGGGCACTCCACCCAGGGGTGGATCGTCAGGCCGTACCCGTCCCGGTCCCGCTCCTGCCGCGACCGGTGCACCTCGGCGAGGGCCACCAGGGGCAGGACAGCGATGGGCAGCCCCGGTGGGGCGACGGCCGCCTGCTCCTCGGCCCACCACATGGCCTCGCCCTGCTCACCGTGGTTGCGGGCGAAGAGGTACGTGACGACCTCGTGGTGGGCCTCGCGGTTCCACGGGTCGCGCTGCTTGATCTCGTCCCACACGTGCCGCAGCGTGGGGCGGTCGGGGGCGTGGGTGCGCAGCAGCGCGAGCATGACGAGCAGCGGCGCCACGTCCTCGGGCCAGACGCGCTGCACGGCGGCACAGGTGTGCCAGGCGTCCTCCATCAGCGTCCGGCCCTCGTCGGGCCCGGCGACCATCGCGCGCAGCGCCTGCACGTTGGCGAGCAGGGCCAGCGCGTGCGGGGAGCGCGGCTCCGCCTCGGCCCAGGTGTCGGCGAACCGCAGCCGTGCGCCCGCCTCGGCGAGGACCTGGAGTCGGAAGACCCTGCGGTCCCAGTCCGCGCCGGTGGCCGTGAGCAGGTCGCGCGGGCCTTCCCAGCGGCCCATCGAGGCGTCTTCGAGGACGCGGCGCAGGGCCGTGTCGTCGCGGGCCGGGTGCCTGTCGAGTGCGGGTGCGGCCGCGTTCCTTCGCGCTCCCGGGCGGCGCCCGGGCGTCATGCGTGCCGTGTGTGGCGGTCGGTGGCGTTCATAGGCAGGTTCTTCGCACCCCAAGCTCGGTCAGAAGGCTCTGTCGTGGTGACGCTGTGCCGTGCGGCGCTCGGGCGCGGTGGCGCTCCGACGTGCGGTGCTCCGACGCGGCGTGGCCACGTGCTGCCGCGTGGCGCCGGGACGCGCGGTGCCCGGTCGGGTCCGGTGGCGGTACGCCACGCAGGTCACGCGCGGGTAAGCCCTGAGCTGCCCGGAACGACGCGGTCCCAGTGTGGTCAGCGGGTCCGGCGCCCGACAGTGTTTCTCCGTTGCGCAACAGGGGCCGGCGACGGATGGGGCCGACACCGGGCACACGTCACGGGCCGGGCGCGGCGAGGGTGGCCCGGCAGGTCCCGGAGGCGACCGGCCGTCAGGTTCGCGCCGACGCGGGCGGACCCGTCACCGGCCGTCCTCGAACGGGGCGCACGCCTGCCGGAACAGCCGGGCGGCCTGCTCGAAGTCGCCGGCGTCGGTGGCGAGGCGGCACGCCGCCACGGCACGCCGGATGCCGACCTCGTGGGGGTCGATCCACGCACGCCCAGGCTCGCGCGGCGGCCCCCAGTCCTGGGCCGTGCGCACGTGCCAGCCGATCAGGCGTCGCAGGGCCTCCTGGCGGGTAATCGCCGTCTCCTCCTCGGCGGCGCGTTCGGCCGCGTAGTCGCCCAGCAGATCGTGGCGGAGGTAACGGTCGGGACCCGTCTCCTCGAGCAGGTGCACGGCGACCAGGACCTCAAGGAGACGCCGGGTGTGGCCGAGGGGCCGGTCGGCGAGGGCGGCCGCGGCGGCGGCGCTGATCGTCGCCCCGGGGAACAGGCCGAGGAAGCGGAACATCCGGGCGGCCTCGACGTCCAGGGCGCGGTACGAGGAGGACAGGGCGGCGCGCACCGCGAGGTGCGGGTCGTCGATGTCGGTGAGGACGTTCAACCGGTGCCTGCGGTCGGCGAGTTCGGCGACGGCGTCGGCGATGGACCGGTGCGGGAAGGTGGCCAGGCGCTCGGCGGCGATGCGCAGGGCCAGGGGCAGGTGTGCGCAGCGCCGTGCCAGGGCCGCCGTGGCCGTCGGTTCAGCGGCGACCCGCTCCGGCCCCGCGACGGCGCTGAGCAGGTCGGCGGACTCCGCCTGGTCCATCGGCCCGACCGAGAGCCGGTGGGCGCCCGCCTTGACCGCGAGCCCGGTCAGACGGCGTCTGCTGGTGACGAGGGCGACGCAGCCGCGCGCGCCGACGAGGAGCGGTTCGACGTGCGGGGAGCCCGCGGCGTCGTCCAGGATCACGAGGATGGGGCGCCGCACGGCGACGCTGCGGAAGACCGCGGCCCGTTCGGCCTCGTCGGCCGGAATGTCGGTGGCGGCAAGGCCGAAGGCAGTCAGGAACTGTTCGAGTACGTCGGCCGCGGCGAGCGGCCGCGCTGCGGGGGAGTTGCCCTGGAGGTCGGTGAACAGCACGCCTCCGGGGAACCGGTCGGCGATCTCGTACGCCCACCGGAGGGCCACCGTGCTCTTGCCCACGCCCGCGGGGCCGTCGAGGGCGATCGTCAGGGCCTGTCCGGTCCGGTTTGCATCCGTGAGCAGTTCGTCCAGTTCGTGGAGCAGGGCCTCGCGGCCGACGAAGGCGGACGCTGGGGGCGGCAGCTGCGCGGGTCTGAGCAGTTCGAGCGCGCCGCCCCGGTCGGCCCGGGTGAGGGCGGTCAGCTCGCCGTCGAGGGCGAGCAGTTCGTCGCAGGCGCGGGCCAACTCGGCCGTGGGGGCGGCCCGTCCGTTCTCCACGCGGCTGATCCAGCCGGGGCTGTAGTGCAGCAGCCGCGCCATCTGCCGCAGCGACATGCCCCGGCTTTCCCGCCGTTGTCGAAGGACCGTCCCTAACCGGGGCTGCCCGCCCCGCCCAGTGATGATGCCGTCCCCCCGCATGCGTCCTCCCAGACTCGCCTTGGGTCGGTCAGATCATGTGCACAGGCGAACGATACGGAGTCTGGCGCCCGCTGGGGAGTTGGCGGCGCCCGCTACTTCAGATCCACGTCGGCGAGCACCGGGTGGTGGTCCGAGTGCGGGCTGGGACGGACTTCCTGTCGGACCGGTGCGACGTCACGCAGGAAGACGTAGTCGAACTTGAGCTGCCAGTCGGTGGTCGGCGCGCAGGTGCCGGTCCCGGCGGGGGCCGGACGGCACCGGGGGTCCGCGTCCCTGGCCAGGGGCCACATCCGGGAGAGCTCGGGGGCGTCCGGCACGGCGTTGAAGTCGCCGAGGACGATCGCGCGGTCGTGCCGGGCGACGGCCGGGGCGAGCGCGTCGACCTGGTCGGCCCGGACCTCTTCCTGGCGCCGCTGGGCGAGGTGGGTGTTGAAGATCCGGACGGACTCGCCGTCCACGGTGGTGGTGACGGCCATGTAGCCACGGCTCTCGGACCCGCCGTCGGGGTACTCCACGTTCACGTGATCCGTCATCGGCGCCGCGGACAGGATCGCCTGCCCGAAGCCTCCGGGGCTCCAGGGCCAGCCGCCGCACCTGCTCCGGTTGCGCAGCACCGAGCCGTACTCGACGTGGTAGACGAGCCCGTGCAGGTGCTCCAGATAGTCCCGGATCCGCTCGACGTCACGCACGCACGCCTCCTGCACCCCGATGACCTGGGGCGCGTACGCGGCGATGTCCGCCGCGCGGCCGACGTTGTTCTCGTCGCCGCAGGGATTGCAGATGTTCCATGTCATGACCCGGTTCGGCACGATGTCCTGCACCGGCTCGACGGGCGGCCCCGCGAAGTGGGCGCCGCTCGGCGCACTGGGCCCGACGAGCACCAGGCAGGCCAGCGTCATGCCCCCCGCGAGCAACCGCGCGACCCTTCCGAGCACCATCGCCTCCTCAGCGCGGGCCCTTGTCCCGCGCGACAGCACGGGCCCAGGTCCCGCGCGACGTCTTCCCGCATGAGGTTATGGGACGGAAAGATCGGCGACGCACGCGGTGCACCGGATCCCGCCGCGTCCCACCCGCCTGCCGCGTGGCCCCCCGCACAGCACGCAGCCCCGGGCGTCTTGCCGCTCCGGGGCTGTGCGTGAGGACTGGCAGGCTGTCAGGTCGCGGGGGAGTGGGGTGTCACTGGCCGGAGGCCCAGCGTTCGTGGGCCGAGGGTTCGCGGCCGAGGAGGGCCGTCGATCGGGTCTGGGCCGTCGAACGCGGGACGCCCATCGCCTTGGCCAGGCTGCCGTAGGAGCCGCCGAGTTCGCGGTAGCGACGGACGGCGGCGTCCCTGACGCCTTCCAGGGTCGGGATGAGCCGCTGGTCCAGGGCGCGGACGAGGGCGTGCAGCCCGTTCAGGTCGTCCTCGGGGGCGCGGTCGCGGCCGTCCCGCTCCAGGGTGCGCAGCAGCAGGAGCGCCCACTCCAGGGTGCGGGCGAACTCCCCGACCTGGTCCGCGCCGTCGGCCAGGTCACAGGCCTCGTGAGGACCGCTCACGATGCGGTCCGGGGCGCGCGGTTCGTCCTCGTACGGCTTTCGAAGCTCGGCACGCACGACCACATCAGTCATGGCACTTCCCCTTTGGGGTTCCGTATACGGCGCGTGTCGCACACTGCTGGCTCCCCGGGCGCGGGTCAGCAGGTAGTGATATCCCGGGAGCGTGTCAGATGCAAGGGGCGCTGAGGTGGAGATTTACGGTTCTTTAACGCCGCCTGGACGGGGAGGCCGGGCGCAGTGTCCGTGCGGGTCATGAGTTCATCGCCCTCATCCGGTCCATACCGGACACCATGCACTCCAGGCCGTCGCGGAAGCGCTGTCCCGTGCTGCTGGAGGCGCTGCGCTTGACGTAGTCGGTGAGAGATGCCGGATGGTCCTGCGTGGCCGTGCTGAGGTAGGGCCCGAGGCGGCTCGCCCACTCCTCCTCGGTCTCGGCGCTCTGCCGGGCCATGGCCTGCCAGGAGGCCTCGGACAGGGCCGCGCCCACGGTGTAGTAGTAGATCGCCGACAGCGCGGAGTCCAGCTGGCCGGGGGAGAAGCGGGCCTGCTCCAGGATCTGGATGATGGCGCTGGTGTGGGCGAGGGCCCGGGGTCCCACCGGGGGGTGACCGCCCATCAGCTCGATCATCCAGGAGTGCTCCAGCAGCACTTCGAAGAGGTCCGTCGCGCACGTCTGGATATCGGTACGCCAGTTCCCCGAGCCGGACGGCGTGGGCGGGTCCGGAAAGACGGCGTCAATGGCCAGCTCCAGCAAGTCGTCCTTCGTAGGGACGTGCCAATAGAGCGACATCGGCGCGGAGTTCAGCGAGTCGGCGAGCTGCCGCATGCGCAGGTTGCGCACGCCCCCCTCGTCCAGGAGCCGCACCGCGCCCCGCACGATCTGCTCCCGGCTCAGCGGCTGCTTGGCCGGCCGCTGCTTCAGCTCGCGCAGCCAGATCGAGCCAGGTGGGCCGTTCGGTGTCGTGTCTCGTCCAGAAGTTTCAGTCACGTCCCTATGCTATCGCAGACTCGTACGCCGTACGATAGATGGTATGCCGTACGGGAACACTGTTGACGGAATCCCGAAGGAGGCCGGCCATGGATGGCGTGGTGGACGACAAGCAAGGTGGGCGCGAGGGAGGGGGCGGCGAAGTCCCCGGGGCGAAGAACCGGTGGGCGGTGCTCGGTGTTCTCTCGCTGAGCCTGCTGGTCGTCGCCCTTGACCTGACCGTGCTGAACGTGGCCCTGCCCACGCTGAGCACCGAACTCAAGCCGTCGTCGGTGCAGTTGCTCTGGATCGTCGACGTCTACTCGCTCGTCGTGGCGGGTCTTCTCATCAGCTGCGGCACCCTCGGCGACCGCCTCGGCCGCAAGCGGTTCCTGTGCCTCGGCTTCGTCGTCTTCGGCATCGCCTCGGCCACCGCGGCCTGGGCGAACGGGCCCGAGATGCTGATCGCGGCCCGCGCGCTGCTCGGCATCGGCGCCGCCATCATCATGCCGTCGACGCTGTCGATCATTCGCAATGTCTTCACGGATCGCAAAGAGCGCACGGTGGCGCTCGCTGTCTGGGCCACCATGTCCGCGGCCGGTGCCGCGGTCGGCCCCGTGGTCGGCGGCGTCATGATCGAGCACTTCTGGTGGGGCTCGGTCTTCCTGATCAACGTGCCCATCATGGTCTTCGCGCTGTTCGCCGCGGTGACCCTGGTGCCGGAGTCCAAGCACCCCAACCCGCCGCGCTGGGACACCGTCGGCGCGGCCCTCTCCGTCACCGGCCTGATCTCGCTGGTGTACGCCATCCAGCACGGCGGCGCGGAGGGCCTGGAGGCCCAGACGATCATCACCGGCGTCCTCGGCCTCGCGCTGCTCACCGCGTTGGTGCTGCGGGTCCTGCGGGTGCCGGACCCGCTCTTCGATCCCAAGCTGTTCCGCAACCGCGCGTTCTCCGTGGCGGTCGTGAGCGTGGTCCTCGCCATGTTCGGCATGGGCGGTCTGATGCTGCTGCTCACCCAGCACTGGCAGTTCATCGGCGGCGCCTCGCCGATGGAGTCGGGCCTGCGCCTGCTGCCGCTGTTGCTCGCCACCATGATCGGGGCTCCGATCATGTCGGTCATCGTGCCGAGGTACGGGACGCGGTTCGCGATGATGATCGGGATGGGCCTGATCGGCGGGGCGTTCTTCGTCCTGATGAACGTCGAGCCCGACACCGAGTACTGGGTCTTCGCCATCGCCCTCGCGGGCATCGGCGCCGGGGCGGGCTGCGCCATGACGGCCGCGTCGGACGCCATCATGTCGACGGCCGAGGCGGACACCGCGGGCGGCGCCGCGGGCATCGAGGAGACCTCCTACGAACTCGGCAACGGACTGAGCGTGGCGATCATGGGCAGTGTCGCGTCCGCGCTCTTCCGCAGGGAGATGGACACCTCCGTGCCCGGCGTGGACGAGAAGTCCATGGACGCGGCACGGGAAGGCATCGCCGACGCCGTCGGGGTCGCTGGCGCGCTGCCGGGCTCCGCGGGGGAGGCGCTGGAGCGGCAGGCCGACAAAGCCTTCGCGGACGCGTTCGGGTTCACGTCGCTGTGCACCGGCGTCCTGCTCGTCCTGGTGGCGATCGCCGTGTTCCTGTTCATCCCGCGCTCGGCCGGGCGGCTCACCCCGGCGGCCGAGGGCGCCGGGGGAGACTCCGAGGAGGGCGTGGACCTTGTGAAACAGGCGCAGGGGGAGTCGGCCGAGCACAGGACCGAGTCCGCGGACCGGTCCTGACCGCAGGCGCTCCGCACGCCGCGACCGCACATCGCCCGCCCGTCGCACCCGCCCGTGGACCGGGCGGGTGCGACGCGCGGGTCGGGCGCGGGGGCGGTGGGTGCCGCCCGGCGGGGAGCGACGCGGGCGACCCGGGCCGGACGGACGCGTGCGGCCCTGCCTTGACGCAGGTGTCCGGCTCGGCCTTGAACGATGCGCGGGGCGCGGTGGGCAATGGCGAGCGAGGCGCGCGTGAACGGGGTGCTCGGGGCGCGGTGGGGGCCGATGAGCGAGGTGCTCGTCGATGGGGTGCGCGGGGCGCACGTCGAGACAGCCGGGGCCCGTCAAGGACCCCGGCCGTCCGGCGTCGGCGATCACGCCCGTGCGCGCGGCTCGTTCCTCGGGCCGGCGCACGACCGCGTCAGGACGCGCGCTTGCGGCGCTCGACGAGTTCCAGGATCTTGTCGAGCCGCTCCAGCTCCACGACCTCGTCGTCCGTGATCTCCACGCCGAGCCCCTTCTCCAGAGCGAGGGCGAACTCGACCGAGGCCAGGGAGTCCAGGCCCAGGTCCTCCAGCGTGGACTCCGGGGCGATCTGATCCTCGGAGATGTCGAATTCCTTGGTGAGCAGGGACTTGACCGTTTCGTACACCGTTTCCTCCTGGGAGCGCAGTGTCGGTGGGGCCGGCGCGGGGCCCGCGCCGGGAGAACCTCACCCGCGATAGGTGTGCGCCGCGAAGGCCGTCACGTCCGGCCAGGTCAGCGATGCCGCGCCCCAGGCGAGCCCGCCCCCGAACGCCGCGAGGAGCACCCGGTCGTCCGGGCGCAGCCTGCCCTCTGTCGCGGAGTCGGCGAGCAGCAGCGGCAAGGACGCGGCCGAGGTGTTGCCGACGTGCTCGATGTTGGAGAGGACCCGGTCGCGCGGGACGCCCAGTTCGTCGGCCACGGCCTCGCTGATGCGCGCGTTGGCCTGATGGGTGGCGAGCCGGTCCACGTCCTCGACGGTCCAGCCGGAGCGTTCCAGGACGTCGAGCGCCGCCTGGGTCATGCGCTCCTTGGCGTGGCGGTAGACCTTGCGGCCCTGCATCTGCAGGTGGTGGTCGCTCGCCTCGGGCACGGTGCCGGTGGAGCGCTGCCGGGCGCCGCCCGCGGGGATCTGGATCAGGTCGCTGTGCGTGCCGTCGCTGCCGAGCCGGATCGGGCCGATGGCGCCCGGCTCGTCCGGGTCACCGGCGCGCAGCACGACGGCCCCGGCGGCGTCCCCGAAGATGACGGCCGTGTTCCGGTCCTCCGGGTCGACGATGGCGGAGAACGTCTCGGCGCCGATGACGAGGACCTGCTCGGCGAAGCCCGCGGCGATCGCCCCGACCCCGGACGACAGGGCGTACAGGAACCCGGCGCACACGGCGGCGACGTCGTGCGCGGCGACGGGGCCGAGCCCGAGGGCCGCGGCGACCTCGGGGGCGGTGGCCGGGCAGAGCCGGTCCGGGGTCGCGGTCGCGAGGACGACGGCGTCCACGCTGTCGCGGCCCGCGGACTTGAGCGCCAACCGGCCTGCTTCCACGGCGAGTTCGCGGGTGGCCGTGCCCGGCGGGACGGTGTGCCGCTCGGCGATGCCGGTGCGGCTGCGGATCCATTCGTCGGTGGTGTCGAGTCGGGCCTCCAACTCCGCGTTGGTGACCGTGCCGGGCGGCACATGGCCGGCGACGCCCGCGAGGACGGCCGCGCGTGTGCGGTGCTTGTCCATCTCCTCGGCCCTCACGCCTTCCCCAGCAGAATCGCGCTGCTGACCATGCCGACGGTGTAGTTGAAGGACAGCGCGTGCTCGACGCGCTGGGGCCGGGCGGTCGTGCCCGGTACCGGGTCGAAGAGGCAGGCGTCGTCAGGGTCGACGCAGCCCGCCGTCGGGAACACCGCGTCGCGCTGGATCATCAGCGACGTGGCCGCGACGCCGAGGCCGCCGAGCGGCCCGCCGTTGTGCCCGAAGCAGGCCTCCTGCACGGTCACGGGCATGCGCGTCGCACGGTCCCCGAAGAGGCTGTGCACGATGTTCGACTCGGTCTCGTGGAAGACCCGGTCGCCCTCGGCGCCGCCGTTGACGTAGTCGATCTGGTCCGCCTCGACCAGGCCCGCCATCGCGTCCCGGGCGGCCTGGACCATGCCGACGCCCGCACGGTCGATGGCGAAGGCACTGTGCTGCGGGCTGCGCCGGGTGCGCTGCGCCAGCATCCGGGCGTAGGGCGTCGCGCCGCGCCGCTCGGCGTGCGCGCGGCTCTCCACGACGATCGTGATGGAGCCGTTGCCCATGTTGGAGCCCGGGGAGTTCTTGTCGTACGGTCGCATCTGCGCGCCCATCGCCAGGGCCGCGTCCTCCATGGCGTCGACGGTGACGCCCTCTTCGGCGCTCAGCTCGGCGTAGCGGTCGAGCAGGTCGGCGTAGTGCCGCAGGAAGTCGAGGCCGAACACGTCGGCGCCGGTGACCACCGCAACGTCCACCTCACCGCTCTTGATCATCCGCTGTGCCATGCCGAGCAGCACCGCCGACGACGTACAGCCGTTGGAGACGGTGAAGTTGGGTCCCGTCCCGGCGACGACGGACACCTGGACGTTGGCCACGTCCATGGGGATGCCGGTGAGGGCGAGCCGGGTGCCCAGCTCGTTGATCTCGTCCTTGGTCGCTGTGGCGCGGTCGGCCCTGAGGATGTCGGCGTACTGGGCCGACCAGCAGTCACCGCCGTCGCGGGCGGCGAGGATCGCCGCCTCGGACAGCGCGCCCGCACGCCAGTCGAGCCCGGCGTCGCCACAGGCCTCCGCCATGGAGATCAGGCCGAGCAACTGCACCGGGGAATAGAGTTTCAGCGCCTTGACGGGAAGTTCGGGATAACGCTCCTTCACATCCGCGACATCGGTGCGCACTTGACCGAAGAAGACACCGTTGTTTTCCACATGACAGGC
The DNA here is from genome assembly GCF_030388665.1 of Streptomyces flavofungini. Classification (NCBI taxonomy): domain Bacteria; kingdom Bacillati; phylum Actinomycetota; class Actinomycetes; order Kitasatosporales; family Streptomycetaceae; genus Streptomyces; species Streptomyces flavofungini. Next base: position 8,877,011 of record NZ_CP128846.1, read on the forward strand.
GCCGGTGGAGACGATTTCCAGGAATTCCGCGGAAGTCGCGCACAGTCCGCCGGGTCCTGGCAGGGCGAATCCCATGCCCGTGATCAATGTGTCGCGACCGGGATCCTGCTGCTGGTCCGCCATGAGACTCCCTGAGTTGCGTGCCGCTGTCGACAGGTCGCCCGCACGCAGTGGGCGCATGCTGCTGCACCGTGCTGTGCCGGTGACGGCTGCCGACGTTAGAGCGCCGACCTGCCGGGCCGTAACCGGCCGCAGGTACCCGGTTTTCGCGCGCGGCCGGTATCGGTAGTACCTCAATCAATAATTGGTACTTCAAGTACCGGCGGTGAATTCTCCCGGGTACCGGTGGACCGATGTCGCGTCGGAAGGCCCCGGATAGTTTTCCGGCATGGCTGAACTGGCTGCATCCGCTGGACGGAAAGACCGCCGGGGCTCGGTACTGGTCACCGGTATCGGCGTCATGCTCCCCGGCGCGACCCACGTCAATGAATTCTGGCAGGACGTGCGTGACGGCCATTCCCGGATCGGCCGTCTGACCCGCGTCGATCCGGAACGGGCCGGTGTCGGCGCGGCCGGGGAGCTGCGCGACTTCGATCACCGGAAGTTCCTGCCGGAGCTGAACGAGAAGTTCGCCGCCCGGTACACCCGCGACGCCCTGGTGACCATGTCGGCCGTCGAGGAGGCCCGCCGTGACGCGGGGCTCGGATCCGACGACATCGACCCGCGCCGCCTGTCCCTCATCGCCTCGTCGTCGCGCGGCCCCCTGGAGTGGGTCAGCGAGGCGCTGACCGCCGACGACGCCGAGGCGGCCCGGGAGGGGGGCGGCACCGACCACTTCGGCGACAGCGGCGCGATGCTGCGCGGCATGCCCGGCGCCCCGGCCACCCTGTCCGCCATCTACGGCGACATACGCGGGTTCGTCACCACGCTGAGCAGCGCCTGCGTGGGCGGGCACCACGCCATCGCCTTCGCCGCGGACCTGATCCGCGCGGGCGTCGCCGACGCCGTGGTCGTCGTGGGCTACGAATTCCCCCTGACGCCCCTGGTCTTCCGGTCCTTCCGCGCGATGGGCAACCGCGTCCTGTCGACCGAGACCGACGACCCCCGGCGCGCCATCCGCCCCTACACCCGCGACCGCGAGGGCTTCGCCTTCGGTGAGGGCGCCGTCGCCCTGTGCCTGGAGCGGGAGAGCCACGCCCGGGCCCGCGGCGCCGCGGGCTACGCCCGGTTCCTGTCCCACCGGGCCCTGAACGAGGCCACCCACCCCTTCGGCATGGACATGAGCGGGCAGGTCACCGCCTCGGCCGTCGCCGAAGCGCTCGACGACGCGGGCCGGACCCCCGAGGACGTCGACTGGTTCTGCGCGCACGGCACCGCCACACCGAAGAACGACGTGGCGGAGAGCCGGATGCTCGGCGCGCTCTACGAGGGCCGGCCGCGGTCCGCCTGGCCGCCCCTCAGCTCCGTCAAGCCCGTCTACGGCCACCTCCTCGGCGCGGCCTCGATGGTGAACGCGGCGGCCACCTCCCTGGCCCTGCACCACCAGTGCCTGTGCTCCACCGCCAACTACGCGGGCGCCGTACCCGATCCGGAGTGCGACCACGACCACGTCGCGGAGGGCCCCCGCCCGGCCCGCGCCGACCTCGCGGTGTCCCTGGCCTTCGCCATCGGCAGCCAGACCTCGGTGCTCGCCCTGGGCGCCGCGTGATGGGAGCGCCGCGCCCGCGGACCGAAACCCTGAAGGAGACCATGAGCACGCACAGCGGCACGGCGTCCCGACCCGCCGTCGTCCCCGACGTCGACTCCCTGGTGTCCCGGTACGTGACGCCGGGCATGCATCTGCACCTGGCGATGACCATGGCCCGGCCCAACGCCATGGTCTACGCCCTCGCGCGGCAGTTCGCGGGTCGGGGCGAGTTCACCGTCAGCACCTCGGCGACGCACACGGCGATGCACGCGCTGACCATGTCGGGCGCCGTCAAGCACCTGATCACGTGCTTCCTCGGCGACACCTACCCCACACCGCGCCCCAACCCGCTCTACCGCGACCTGGTCCGCGGCACCCCGTTCACCTGCGAGCTGTGGTCCCTGCTCAGCTTCACGCAGCGCCTCATGGCCGGTGCCACCGGGCTGCCGTACGCCGTGACGTCCTCCCTCGTCGGTAGCGACCTGGAGCGCGGGCTCACCACCGAGGGACCCGCGGCCCGGCCGCGGGCGGGCGAGGGTCCAGGAACCGGCGCGAAGTTCCTGCGCGTGGCCGACCCGGCGGCAGGGGAGCGCCCCTTCGCCCTGGTGGAGCGGATGCGCCCGGACCTCACGCTGGTGCACGGGGCCTGCGCGGACCGGCGCGGCAACATCGTCCTCGTGCCGCCCGCGGGCGAGGGCCCCTGGGCCGCGTACGCCGCCGAACAGGGCGTGATCGCCACGGTCGAGCGCATCGTGCCGGACGACTTCGTCGACGCGCACCCCGAGCGGGTCGTCATCCCCGGGCAGCGCGTCCTCGCCCTGTGCGAGGCGCCGCTGGGCGCGCACCCGCAGTCGCTGCGCGGCGTGGCCAGCGGCGACGAGCGCGGCGACGTGGTGGGCTACCGCGACGACTACACCTTCCTCACCGAGCTCGTCGAGCGCCTCGCCACCGAGGACGGCGCCAAGGAGTGGTACCGCGAGTGGGTCGAGGAACCCATGGGGCACACCGAGTACGTGCACAAGCTCGGCGCCGCGCGCCGCGCCGAACTGACCCTCTCCGCGGAGCCGTTGACTCCGCGCGAGCCCCTGGCACCGCCGCCGCTGCCCACCACCGCCGAGCCCGTGACGCGCGCCGAGCGGACCGTCGTCCTCGGGGCGCGCGCCATCGTCGAACAGGTCACGAGCGGCGCCTACGACACCCTGCTCGCCGGGATCGGCGTGTCCCACCTGGCCGCCTGGCTGGCCGCCGCCCTGCTGCGCGAACGCGGCATCCGAGTGCCGGTCTGCGCCGAACTCGGCTTCTACGCCACCGACCCCGAGCCCGGTGACGTCTTCCTCTTCAGCCAGCTGCACGCGACGCGCTCCCAGCAGCTCGGCGGCATCCCGGAGATCCTCGGTGGCATGGTGTCGGCGAACCCGCGCTGCCTCGGCGTCCTCGCCGCCGGCGAGGTCGACGCGGACGGCAACGTCAACACCAGCCTGCTGGCCGACGGCCGGTGGCTGACCGGCTCCGGCGGCGCCAACGACATCGCCACGAGCACCGACTGCCTGGTCCTCTCCACGGCCTCGCCGCGCAAGTTCGTCGAGCGCGTCGCCTATGTGACAAGCCCCGGCGCCCGGGTGCGCGAAGTGGTCAGCCACTTCGGGAGGTTCCGGCGTACAGAGGGCGCGGCGGGCACCCCCGGCCCCTTCCGGCTCGCGACCTGGCTGCCGCCCGGCGGCGACGGACCCGCCCGGCCGGACGAAGCCGTGGCGAAGCTGACCCGGTGGCCGGTGAGCAGCGCGGGCTGCACCCCGGAACCGGAGGTCACCGAGGCGGAGATCGCCTGGCTGCGCAGTCTCGACCCGCAGGGTTTCTACAGGTGAGGAGCACGGTGTGAGCGGTGGAATCTGGATGGGCAAGGGCCTGTCCTTCCGGGGCTTCGGGCACTACTTCCCGCGGCACTGCGAGGAGATCCCGGCGGACCTGCCCGAGGCCCCCGAGATGGAGGCGGCGGTCCTCGGCCCCGACCTCGGCGTGGAGCGGCGGCACCTGTCCGACGACACGGAGACCGTGCCGTTCATGGCCGTGCAGGCGGGCCGGCACGCGCTGCGCAACGCCGGTCTCGAAGCCGACGACCTCGACCTGGTGGTCTTCTCGTCCTGGTCGCAGCGCAGGTACGCGCCCGAGGACGCGCCCCGGATCGCGATGCGGCTCGGCGCCGGGCGGGCCCTGGCCTTCGACGTGTGCGCGGCCTGCGTCGGCTTCGTGCACTCCGTGCAGACGGCCGCGGCGATGCTGACCAGCCACCAGTGGCGGCGCGCCCTCGTGGTCTGCTCCGACCAGTTCTCGCAGCGGCTCAAGCCCGGACGGCGGGGCTCCTACGTCGGCGGGGACGGGGCGGGCGCCGCGGTCCTGGAGGCGGGGCCGCCGGACGACTCCCGGCTGCGGGACTCCGTCGTGCTCAGCTACGGCGAGCACGCGGGCGTCTCCAAGGCCCGTGGCAAGGACGGCTGGACGGTGAGCCTGCCCTCGATCGCGCAGGTGGCGGCGGCGACCGCGGGCGAGGCCACGGATCTGGTGCTGCGGCGCGCGGGCATGACGATGGCCGACGTGGACCGGGTGGTGCCGCATCCGGGGTCGACCCGGATCAGCGAGGAGCTCATCCGGCGCATCGGCGCCGACCCCGCGAGGGTCCTGACGAACCTGCGCACCCGCGGCCAGACCACCAGCGCGACGATCCCGAGCGCGCTGTCGGAGTTCACCGAGTCCGGCGAACTGCGCAAGGGCGACGTGATCCTGTCGCCCGCGGCCGGCGCGGGCTGGTTCTCGGGAGCGCTGCTCTACCAGCTCTGAGACCCCAGCTCTTCTGAGTGAGCCCCCAGCTCTGCGACTCCAGCTCCGAGACCCCAGCTCTGCGACTCCAGCTCCGAGCCTTCAGCTCGGAGACGAGACAGCACGCACACGACGGGAAGACGAGGAAAGGACCTCCCTCATGTCCGCAACCCAGTCACCGCTCGACAGCGGCGGTCCGCCGGTCGTGCTCAGCGGCGTCGGCCACTACTTCCCCGGCGAGCCGGTCACCAACGACCACTTCGCCCAACTGCCGGGACTCGACGTGGACGACGCCTGGATCCGCAAGTACACCGGCGTCCGGACCCGCCACTGGGCGGGGCCCGAGGAGCGGTTCGCCGAGATGGGCGTCAAGGCCGCGCGGGCCGCCCTCGACGACGCGGGTCTCGACATCGCCGACGTGGACGTGATCGTCGGCACCAGCGCGACCGCCCGGCCGCGCGCCAACCCGTCCTCGATCGGCAACAACTACATGGACATCTCCCTTCCGGTGCAACGGCAGTTGGGCGCCAGGGACGCGTTCTGCTTCGACGTGACCGCCGTGGCCTGCGCGGGGTTCCTGTACGCGAGCGTGGTGGCCCGGGGCCTGCTCGCGACGACGGGGGCGAGGACCGCCCTCGTGGTGTGCGCCGAGAGCCCGCGCGCCATCCTCAACTTCGGGTTCAAGAACTCCGCGCTGTTCGGTGCCGGCGCCGCGGCGGCGGTCTGGCGGCGCGGCGAGTCCGTGGGCGGCGGCGCCGACGGACTGCCCACCCGCAGCGGGATGATCGACGTGGTGCTGCGCGCCGACGGCCGCTACTACGACGCCTTCGACATCGACGAGAACGACAAGATGGTGATGCGCGGGGGAGTGCTCTCCGAGGTCACGCCGGACATGCTCGTCGACGCCGGGCAGACCGTCCTGAAACGCAACGGCCTGGCCCCGGAACAGATTTCCTGGTGCGTTCCCCATCAGGCCAACACCAATCTCCTGCACCCGATGGCGGACCGCCTCGGGATTCCCCGCGAACGCATGCTCCTGAACCTGCCGCGGCGCGGCAACACCTCCAGCGTGGGAATGCCGAGCGCGCTCTCCGAATATGTGCGGGACGGCACGGTGAAACCCGGCGAACTGCTCCTCGGCGTCAGCATCGGGCGCGGTCTGAGCTGGGGCGCCATGGTTTTCCGGTACCAGTGAATCCACGTACCAGTGAATCCCCGTACCAGCGAATCGCCGTACCAGTGACCTGCGGTGCCGGAAAGCGCCGTACCGAGGCTGAACCAGAGAGCGAGAGGTGAACGGTCTTGTCCGATTCCAGGAACGCGCTGGTGACCGGGGGCACCCGGGGCCTCGGCCTGGCCGTCGGCCGGATGCTGGCCGAGCGGGGGTGGCGCACCACGGTGCTCGGCCTCGACCCGGGCCGCATCGAGAAGGTGCGGGCCATGGCCGAGGCCGAGGGCCTCGACCTGCGGGCGGTGCGCGCCGACGTCACGTCGGAGGAGTCCGTCAAGGAGGTCTTCGCCGAGCTGACGGCGGAGCAGCCGCTGCACCTGTGCGTCAACAACGCGGGCCGCAACCTCTCCCGCCTGCTGCTGCGCACACCGCGGGACGACAGCGCCGGCGAGCTGCTCACCCATCCGCTCGACGACTGGGAGAAGACGCTGCGGCTGTGTCTGACGGGGGTGTTCCTCGTCGGGCGGGAGGCCGCCGCCAGCATGGTGCGGCACCAGGTGGCGGGCGCCATCGTCAACGTCTCGTCCGGCCTCGCGGCCGGCGCCTACGGCCAGTCCGCGTACACCGCGGCGAAGGCGGGCGTGGAGGCGCTGACCCGCACCTGGTCCTACGAACTCGGTCCCTACGGGATCCGGGTGGCGGCCGTCGCGCCGGGCGTCATGGACGGCGAGGCCCTGCGGGAGAAGAGCACGGCCTTCCCGCGGCACGCGCGGTACATGGACGGCCTGAAGCGCTTTGTGCCGCTCGGCCGTTGGGGCGCGGAGGAAGAGATAGCGGACGCGGTGTGCTTCGCCGCGGAGAACCCCTATGTCACCGGTTCCGTGATTCGGGTCGACGGCGGCGGGCCGCCCGGCTGGGTGCCGTGACGAAAACCGGCGGGCCGGGCGAAGCGCGCCCATGAGTGGGGTACGTCGAGTACCCACGGAATGAATCATCGAGTACTGGAGGCCAGATGCAGTCGAATGCCGACGCCACTAGTTTTCCGTCCATGACGACAGGCCACCACGGCATCTGGGAAGACGCCGGAATACGCTTCACCGGATTCGGTCACTATTTCGGCTCCGAGGAAATACACAACGAGGGCGTGGAGGACGCCACGACGAGCGTCGTGGAGGACCGCGTCATCGGCGGAGTCGGCGTCCGCACCCGCTATCGGGCCGGTGAGCACGAAACCCCCGTCTTCATGGCCGCGGCGGCTTCCCGGCAGGCCCTGGAGGACGCGGGACTCGACGCCGGCGACATCGACGTGGTGGTCGTCAGCCACTGGACCGACCGCAACTACGTCCACGAGGTGGGCGCGCTGACCGCGGCGGAGCTCGGCATGAAGGGCTCCATGGCCTTCGAAGTGTGCGGCTCCTGCGCCGGGTTCATCCAGGCAGTGCACACCGCGGCCTCGTTCCTGACCTCCCCCACCGGCTACCGCAAGGCGCTGGTGGCGACCACCGAGCGCGTCACCCGGCGCGTGCGGCCCGGCTCCAAGGGCTCGATGCTCGTCTCCGACGGCGCTGGTGCCGTCGTCCTCGAGGCGACCCCCGGCGGCACGCCCGGCCTGATCGACTCGGTGTTCCACACCGACGGCAGCCTCGCCAACATGTCCGCGGCGGGCGGCGAGAAGGGCTGGGTCAAGAGCCACCCGGACCTCAACGACGTCGCCCTCGCGCACATCGCCGACACCGTCGAGGAGATCCTCGGCCGCAACAAGCTGACCATCGGCGACATCGACTGGCTCATCCCGCACTCCGGGACCGAGCCGCTCGCCAAGGGCATCCAGCACAACCTGGGCGCGGACCCGGCACGCGTCCTGACCAACCTCTCCTTCCGCGGCAACGTCTCCAGCGCCTCCATCCCCACCACGGTCTCGGAGCTGCGGGAGCGCGGCGTCGTGAAATCCGGCGACCTGGTCCTCTCGCCCTCCATCGGCGGCGGGGTCTGGTGCTGGGGCAGCCTCCTCTACCGGATCTGAGCGCACCGACCGAGCTGGGGACACGTGGCGAATCCGATCAAAGGGGTCCGAGCGGTGACCACGACCAAGAGCCCCCGGGACGCACTCGTCACCGGCATGGGCTTCTGTCTGCCGGGGCGCGGGGCGCCGACGGCGACACCGGAGCAGTTCTGGACGGCCGTCGCGCACGGCGACTCGTTCCTGGCACAGGACGACGGCACGTACTTCGGCAGCGTGCCCCTCGACCCGGAGTCCGTCGTCGCCCGGCTGCCGGAGATACCGCCGCGTTTCGTCGCGAAGTACTCCGACATCCATCTGTACGGGCTCCTCGCCCTGCTCGAGGCGTGCGAGGACGCCACCCTCGACTGGCGCACGGGCGCGCTCCGCGAGGCCGCGGTGCTCGCGGGCCGCAACGCCACGGCCGACGCCATCGTCGACACCTATCTGCCGGTGCTGCTCGCCGACACCCGGCACATCAGCCCGCGCGAGGCCCGCTCCGTGCTGTTCCGCAACGTCCTCAACGCGGTGATGTCGGACGTCGAGACCACCCAGGCGGGCCTCGTGGGTGCCACCGGGCCCAGCTACACGCTGTCGTGCGGCTGTGCCTCGTCCGCCGTGCTGATCGGCAACGCCGCCCGGATGATCGCGGCGGGCGAGACGGACATCGCCGTCGTCACCGGTGCCGACTACTGGCGCGAGAGCCGCCTGCGCCAGTACGCCGAACTGGAGGCCAGGTCCGTCCAGGGGAGCGAGCCGCAGACCGCCACCCTCATCGACGAGCCCATGCGCCCCTACGACGAGCGGGCCGCGGGCCTCAACTACGGCAACGGCGCCGCCACCTTGATCCTGGAGAGCCGCGAGCACGCCCGGCGCCGCGGGGCCCGCAGCTACGGCCGGATCCTCGGCCAGACCACCACCCGCAACGCCCAGCCGAACCTGGCCCTCGACACCGACGGCGCCGGGGCGGTGCGCGCCGCGCGCTCCTGCATGGCGGGTCGCGCCGCACCGGACGAGATCGACTACGTCAACGGCGCCGCGACCGGCGACCGGGCCTTCAACCTCATGGAGGGCAACATCATGCCCGCGATCTTCGGCGAGCGGACGGCCACGCTGCCCGTCACCGTCCAAGAGGCCGTGTTCGGCCACAGCGGGGCGCCGCTCGGTGTGATCGGAGTGGCGGCGACGCTCCAGATGATGGGCCACGGCCGCATCGCCCCGACCGCCAACTGCGAGAAACCCGCCGGGGTGTGCACCTTCGACCCGGTGCCCGGGACGGAGGGCCGGCCCGCCCGCGTCGACCTGGCCCTCAGCCTCAACTACACGATCGGCTCCGTGGCCAGCGCCATCCTCGTGGGAGGCTGCGATGACTGAACAGCGCACGACGACCGCACAGCGCACGACCAGCGCACAGCGGACGGCCGAGGCCGCCCCCGTCGCACGGCTGGAGACGGACTCCCTCGCCCCCGTGGGCCGCCACGTCCTCCTCGAATCCACCCCCGGCGCCACCCACACCCGCGCCGTCAAGGAGGCCTGGGAGCGCCTCGGGTTCCACGTCACCGCCGTCAACGGCGCGGACACGCCCGAACCCCCCGACGTGTACTGCGTCGTGGCCCTCGGCAACGAGGCGCTCGGCAGCCGCACCTCGGCGTCGCTGCGCCGCGCACACGTGGCCCGCGTCCTGGAGGCGATGGCCCGCCGGGGCTACGGCCGCGCCGTCCTGGTCACCGACGCGGGCCCGCACGTCCACGACGACGCGGAGCCGGAGTGCGCCGCGGAGCGAGCGGCCGACCACGCCTGGTGGCAGCACCTGGCCAAGCGGTGCGCCACCCAGGGGGTGCTCGCCAACACCGTGCGCGTCGGCTACGCCCCGTTCCTCGGGCACGACCTCACCGCCGAGGCCGCGGGCGAACTGCTCCGGCACCTGGTCACCCGCCGTCCCCTCACCCCGCCCGAACTCGACTCGGCACTGCGCCTGCTCGCCTCACGCGGCTTCGGCAGCGTGGCGGGGGAGACCCTGCCCCTCGACGGCGGGCTCGACGCGGGCATCGTACCCATGCCGTCGGCGCGCCCGCCGCGCCCCGACCGGGCCGCCGCCGACACCCAGGAAGCCGACCCGTTCCGGCTCGCCGGGCGCGTCGTGATGGTCACGGGAGCCAGCAGCGGCATCGGCGCGAGCATCGCCCGGGAGAGCGCGGCCCGCGGCGCCGATGTCGTCCTCGTCGCCCGCCGCCGCCCCGAGCTGGAGAAACTCGCCGCCGAGATCCGCGAACTCGGCCGCAGGGCCTGGGTGGTGACCGCGGACCTGTCCGACCCGTCACGGGCGGCCGGCCTGGTCCACGAGGCCTGGGAGCGCACCGGGGGCGTCGACGCCCTCGCCTACGCCGCGGGCGCCGTCTCCTTCGACGGCGCCGGCGACAACTCCGACAACCGCCATCGGCTCCTCGCCCTCAACTCCCTGTCGTACGCCAGCACGTGCGACGCGCTGCTCAAGCACTGGGCGGCGACCCGCCGCGGCGGCGCCGTGGCCGTCGTGTCCTCCCTCGCCGCGGTGAGCGCACCGGTGGCGAACCTGGCGAGCTACGGCCTGAGCAAGGCCGCGACCGCCCAGTTCACCAGCCACTTCGCCACCTCGGCGGCCCGGTACAAGGTGCGGGCCAACAGCGTGCTCCCTGGCTTCGTCCGCACCCCGATGACGGACGTCACCAACCCCGCGTTCCTGGACGCGACCAACCGGCTCGTGCCCACGGGCCGGATGAGTGAACCCACGGAGGTCGCGGCCCTCGTCTGCTACCTCATCAGCCCCGCGGCGGCCGGTCTGACCGGCGCGCAGCTGCGCGTGGACGGCGGCGGCCACTGCCTGGCCGGACTGCCGCACCTGGACCCGTCCGAGCACCCCCTAGAGGAAGGACCCCGGCAGTGACGCCCCACGTGCCGCGCCCCCGGCCCTCCGCGCCGCGCACCGACACCGCAGTGCCGCTCCCGAACCCCACCGCGCCGGAAGGAGACCGCAGGTGACCGACAACAGGCCCCTCAAGGGCAAGGTGGCGCTGGTCGCGGGCGCATCCTCCGGGATCGGGGCGAGCATCGCCCGTACGCTCGCCCAGGCGGGCGCCTCCGTCGCGCTCGTGGCCCGGCGGGGGGACCAGCTCGCCGCCGTGGAGCAGGACGTGGCGGGCCACGAAGTGCCCGCCGTCACCCTCGTCGCCGACCTGGCGGCCGACGGCGCGCCCAAGGACACGGTGGCCGCCGCCGAACGGGCCCTCGGCCCCATCGACATCATGGTGAACAACGCCGCCCTGGCCCGCACCGGGCCCATCCACGACACCCACCCCCGGCACTGGCGGCAGGCCTTCCACCTCAACCTGGACGTGCCGTTCCTGCTGGCCCGCGCCGTCCTGCCCGGCATGCGCGAACGCGGCCACGGCTGGATCGTCAACATCAGCTCCGAGGGCAGCCTGCTCCAGGCCGACTGGTCGGCCCCGTACTCCATCACCAAGCGCGCCCTGAACGCCCTCACCGGCCAGATCGACCTGGAGAACCGGCACCTGGGAGTGCGCGCCATCGCCGTGCTGCCCGGCTGGGTGCGCACCGACCTGGCCCAGGACCCCGAGACTCTGGGCGTGGAGGTCAGGGACCTCCTCGACCCCGCGGACATCGCCGACGTCGTGCTGTGGGCCGTCACGCTCCCGCCCGCGGTCAGCGTAGGCCCGCTGATACCCGTGCGCCCCGTCAGCAGGAACGCCCAGACCTTGGTCAACTGGGAGCAGTACCTGCGGACGCTGCGCCACTACGACGCCTCCGGCGGCCACATGGTCGACGTGCCCGGGATCCCCGAATGACCGGCGCCACGACCGCCCCCGGACCGGCCCCGGCGACGCAGCCCGAGGAGCGGGCGGCCGACCGGATCGTCGAGATCCTCCCGCCCGGCGACCCCCGGGTGCCCGACGCCGCGCACTGTGTGACGGGCGAGCTGCTCGCCGCCCGCGCCCAGGCCCACCCCGACCGTGTGTACGCCGTCTTCGATGACGACGCCGACGCCGACGGCGGTGACGTCACCGAGTGGACGTACGGGCAGGCCTACGACGACGCGCGCGCCACCGCCGCCGCCCTGCACCGCCTCGGCGTGCGCCAGGGCGACACCGTGCTGTGCTGGCTGCCCAACGGCCGGGACGCGCTGCGGGTCTGGTACGGCGTCAACCTCCTCGGCGCCGTGCACGTCCCCGTCAACACCGCCTACCGGGGCAGCCTGCTCGGGCACGTGCTCGCCAACTCCGGCGCCCGCGTCCTGATCGCGCACGCGCTGCTCGTCGACCGGCTCCAGCACACCGGCGGCGGCCGCCTCCAGGAGGTCGTCGTCCTCGGCGGCGGCCCCGACGACCCCTGGCCCGACGCCCTGCCCGGCGCCCCGCGCGTCCACGGTCCGTCCGCCCTGCGCGGGAAGCCGCAGGACTTCGTGCCGCCCGAGCGGCCGGTCGCCCCCTGGGACACCATGGCGGTGATCTACACCTCGGGCACCACGGGACCGTCCAAGGGCGTCCTGGTCTCCTACGTCCACCACTACTCGACGGTGACGGCGCTCCTCGACGACGACATCAGCGAGCACGACCGCTACCTGCTCAACCTGCCGCTGTGTCACGGCGGCGGCACCGAAGTGGCCTACTGCATGCTCCTCTTCGGGGGATCGGTCGTCGTCACCGAGGGCTTCAGGACAGCCGAGTTCTGGGAGGTGGTCCGGCGCCACGAGGTGACCATGTGCACCCTGCTCGGCGCCATGGTGGACTTCCTGCTGGGACTGCCGCCACGCCCGGGCGACACCGACCATCCGCTGCGCGCCGCCTGCGTGATCCCGCTGACGCGCCAGGCCCTCGACTTCGGCCGCCGCTTCGGTGTGGACGTCTACACCGGCTTCAACATGTCCGAGACATCGGCTCCGCTGGTGTCCGCGCTCAACCCGCAGCGCACCGGCAGCTGTGGCCGGCCGCGCCCCGGCGTGCAGTGCAGGGTGGTGGACGAGCACGGCATCGACGTACCGGACGGCACCGCGGGCGAGCTGGTGCTCCGCGCCGACCGGCCGTGGTCGCTGTTCCACGGCTACCACGGCATGCCGGAGGCCACCGCGGCGGCGTGGCGGCACGGCTGGTTCCACACCGGCGACGCCGTGCTGCGCGAACCGGGCGGCGACTACTTCTTCGTGGACCGCATCAAGGACGCCATCCGGCGCCGGGGCGAGAACGTCTCCTCCGCCGAGGTGGAGGCCGAACTGCTCAGCCATCCGGCCGTGGCCCTCGCCGCGGCCGTGGCGGTGCCCAGCGACCACGCGGAGGACGAGATACTCGCCGCCCTCGTGCTGCGGCCCGGCGTCCGCTTCGACCCGGAGCAGTTCCTCGCCCACCTGCGGCCGCGCATGGCGCACTTCATGGTGCCGCGCTATCTGCGGGTGCTCTCCGAGCTGCCCGTGACGGAGACGGGCAAGGTCCGCAAGGAGACGCTGCGCGCGCAGGGCGTCACCCCCGACACCTGGGACCGGGTGGCCGCAGGGATCGAGGTCACCCGTGACCGCGTCCGCTGAACCGGCCCCCGCGCACCGCGTCGTCGACGTGTGCGCGCTGGCCCTGGACCGGGAGTGCTGGCGCACGTACTTCCGCGGGCTCGGCGCGGTGGCGCCGACGTACCTGCGGGCCTTCGGCCGCCACGCCACGGCGGTCTTCGGCGCCGAGTACTCCCGCTTCCGGGCCCGTCTGGACGAGGGCGACCAGGACGGCGCCGTGGACCTGCTCGTCGCCGGCCGGCCGGAGCGCGTGGACGCCGAGGCGCTGCTCGCGACCATGGACGACAACGGCGTCGTCCACCAGGTCCTGATGAGCTGCGGCGGCGACACAGCCGACGGGGACGACGTCAACAGCCGCGTCGCCGCCGTCGCCGCCAAGGCCCCCGACCGGCTGCAGGCCTGGGCGGGCATCGACCTCACCGACCCGGCCCGGGCCGTCGCGGAACTGGAACGCTGCCACGGCCTCGGCATGCGGGGCTTCGCGGTGACGCCGTTCTGGCAGGGCGTCGACCCGCGCGATGCGGCATACGACCCGGTCTACGCCAGGGCACAGGAACTCGGCATGCCGCTGTGGCTGCACACCGGGCACCACTTCTCGCGGCACGCCGCCGAGCTGTGCCACCCCCGCAACGTCGACTGGATCGCCCTGCGCCACCCCGGACTGCCCATCGTGGCGGGGCACGCGGCCTGGCCCTGGGTGCTGGACCTGATCTCCGTCGCCCAGCGCCACCGCCACGTCTACCTCGACATCTCCTCCCACCGGCCGCCGTGGATGGCCCGCCCCGGATCGGGCTGGGAGCCCCTGCTCCTGTACGGCAGCACCACGCTGCGCGGCCGGGTCCTGTTCGGCTCGGCGACCTGGGTCAACGCCGACCCGGTCGCCGAACTCGCCCGGCAGGTGGCCGACCTCGGCCTCGGCGACGAGGTCACGGACGGCTGGCTGTACGGCAACGCGGCCCGGCTGCTCGGGCTCGGACCGGGCTGAGCGCCGTGCGCCACCGCGCCCCACCGACACTCCCCGCCCCACCCGCCCCACCGGCACTCCGCGGCTCACCCGCCCCACCGACACTCCCCGACCGACCCGCCCCGCCGGTACCCCGCGGCCCACCAGGACGGCCGACACCCTTCCAGCCCACCCGCACGCCACCCGCACGCCACCCACCCCCCACTCCCATCCCGACCCCCCGATCACCACCAGCGAGCGCACCAGCAGAGAAAGGGACCTATCGTGATCGACCCCGCTGACTACGCCCTGTGGAACAGCGGCGTGCCGCGCCCGTACCTCAAGGCGCTGTCCCCCGAGGACCTGCTCGCCGAGTCCGACGGCGTGCGTGTCCGTGACTCCGGCGGACGCTGGTACCTGGACGGCCGCTCCGGACTGTGGAACGTGACGCTCGGCTACGGCAACACGCGCGTCAAGGAGGCCATCAAGCAGCAGGTGGACCGGCTGCCGTTCGCCAACAGCTACGGCTACGGACGCCCCGCCCAGGTCACCGTGGACTGCGCCGAGGCCCTCGTCGGCCACTTGCCCGACGGCATCAACCACGTCCGGTTCGCCAGCAACGGCGCCCAGGCGGTGGAGATGGCCCTGCAGCTCTCCCGCTTCCTGCGGCTGCGGGCCGGACAGCCCGAGCGGATGGCCGTGTTCGCCATGTGGGACGGCTTCCACGGACAGGGCCCCGGCGCGGGCATGGTGACCGGCGTCCCCTACCTGCACCACCAGACCGGCCCGATGCTCCCCGAGGTGCACCACGCCCCGGGCCCGTTCTCCGTGGGCGCGACGCCGGGCGTCAGCGACATGGAGCGGCTGATCAGGGAGTTCGGCCCGGAGCGTGTGACCGCGGTGATCGTGGAGCCGGTCGTCGGCGAGGGCGGGCACATCCTGTCGCCCGAGTACCTGGGCTCTCTCGGCCGGTTCTGCCGGGAGCACGACATCCACCTGATCTTCGACGAGGTCGTCACCGGCATGGGCCGCGTCGGCGACTTCACCCGGGCCGGTCAACTGCCCGACGTCACCCCGGACATCATCACCCTGGGCAAGGGCATCACCTCGGGGTACGTCCCGATGTCGGCCGTCGCCATCCACGACCGCCTCTACGACCAGCTGCACGAGCGCACCACGGGTGACACCGCGCTCAGCGTCGGCTCGACCAACGACGGCCACGCGGTGGCCGCGGCGGCGGCCCTCGCCGTGATCGGGGCCCTCACCGAGGACGGCGTCCTGGAGAACGTGCGCAGGCGCGAGTCGGACCTCCTCGCCGCCCTGGGCAAGCTCCAGGCCCAGCACCCCGAGCTGACCGGCTTCCGCTGCCTCGGCCTGTTCTGCGGCCTGGAGTTCGGCGAGCCCGGCGGTCCCTCGTGGTCGCCCGGCAAGGTCAACAAGCTGCGCATGGCCCTGGAGAGCCGGGGCGTGCTCAGCTCCAGCCTGCGCGTGGTGCCGAACCTGATGCTCATGCCGCCGCTCGTCATCACCGAGGACGACGTGGCGGAGATAGTCGGCGCGCTCGACGGCGCGCTCACCGACGTGAAGTCGGGCCGGCTGCCCGAGTCCGGCTTCGCCAAGGCCATGGGATGACGTCCCCGGGCCACCGCATGACCACGGGATTTCTCCCCATGACGATCCCCATGACGAGAGGTGAGTGACGAGATGGCCAGCCAGCACACCGGACGCAAGACCAGCAAGCAGTGGCAGGAAGAGGCGGCGGAGGAGTGGGACCGCTACGCCGACATCTGGGACAGCTGGACGCCCGACGACAGCAGGGACGACGCGGAGGAGGCAGCGGACTTCCTCGCGGCGCTCGCCAAGGACGGCTCGGCACTTGAACTGGGCATCGGCACCGGCCGTGTGGCGCTGCCGCTGGCGCAGCGCGGCGTGCGGGTGGCCGGCATCGACGCCTCGCCGAAGATGCTGCAGAAGCTGAAGGAGAAGCCCGGCGGGGACCAGATCGAGGTCTTCGAGGGCAACTTCGCCGACGTCGACGTCGAGGAGGAGTACGACGTCGTCTTCATCGCCCTGGCCACGCTGTTCGTCCTGCCCGACCAGGACGAGCAGGCGCGCTGCCTCGCCAACAGCGCCAAGCGGCTCAAGCCCGGCGGACGGCTCGTCGTGCAGAACATCGTGCCGGACATGACGTACTACCAGCGCGGGCGGCAGAACGACTACGGCATGACCGAGCCGTTCCGCATCTCGGGGCGCCTGGCCGGGCACCCGCGGCTCGCCTGGTTCGAGATGAACCACGTCGACCCGACGACGCAGATGGTCAAGCGCACCGACGTCATCATGAGCGAGAAGGGCAACAAGATCATCGCGGCGACCATGCGCTTCGTGTGGCCGTCGGAGCAGGACCTGATGGCCCGCCTGGGCGGTCTGGAGCTGGAGGACCGCTGGGGCGGCTGGCGCAAGGAGCCGTTCCACTACGACAGCAGGGACGCGGTGTCCGTCTACCGCAAGCAGTAGCGTCCCGACATGGGAGTGCGGGCCCGCGCGATGCGCGGGCCCGCACTCCCATGTCCGTTCAGGCCCGTTCGGGCCGCCGCGCGGCGAACGGGTTCCTGCCCTCCGGGTCCAGGGCCAGGCGCCGCTCGGGGTCGGTGACGCCGAGACCGGGCTCGGGCGCCAGGCACAGCACACCGACCTTGCCGAGGTGTTCGTTGCGCTGGACGAGGGCGGCCGCCTCGCCGACCTTCTCCAGCGGATACACGTCGGAGAGGACGGGGGTGAGGCGGCCGAGCTGGAAGAGGCGGTTGCACTCCCACTGCTCCTGCAGGTTGGCGGCGTGGCTGCCCACGATCCGCTTGAGGTTCATCCACAGATAGCGGTTGTCGAAGTGGTGGTCGTAGCCGGTGCTCGAACCGCAGGTGACCACGGTGCCGCCGCGCCGGACCACGAACACGGAGAGGCCGAACGTGGCCTTGCCGACGTAGTCGAAGACCACGTGCGGGTCCTCGCCGAGCGCGTCCCGGATCGCCCGCCCGAGCCGCTTGCCCAGCTCGATGGTCTGCTCCGGCGTGGGGTCGGACCCGCCCGCGTCGAGACCGAGTTCGGCGCGGTTGATGACGACGTCGCAGCCGAGCTGCCGCAGCGCAGCCGCCTTGCGCTCGGAGCCGACGACGCCCACGGCGATGCCCCCGGCGTTCTTCACCATCTGCAGGGCGTAGCCGCCGAGTCCGCCGGCCGCGCCCCAGATCAGCACGATGTCGCCCTGCTTGATCCGGGCACCCTTGTCGCTCACCAGCATGCGGTACGACGTCGCCGCGGTGAGCAGCACGGACGCGGCCTCCTCCCACGTCAGGTGCGCGGGCTTGGGCAGCAGTTGGCTGGCGCGCACCACGGCGTAGTGGGCGAGGCCACCGAAGTTCGTCTCGTAGCCCCAGATGCGCTGCTCGGCGCCCATCATGCCGTCGGCGTGCGTGGCGGGCTCCTGGTCGTCCACCTGGACGCAGCTCACCACGACGTGGTCTCCCGCGGCCCAGCGGCGCACGCCCGCTCCGGCCCGCACGACCACGCCCGCGGCGTCGGATCCCACGACGTGGTACGGCTGGTCGTGGCGGGCCGCGAACCCGCCCTGGCGGCCGAGGCGTCGCAGGAAGGAGAACGTGGGCACGGGCTCGAACGTCGCCGACCACACGGTGTTGTAGTTGATGGAGCTGGCCATGACCGCCACCAGGACTTCGTCCGGGGCGAGTTCGGGCATCGGTACGGTGTCGACGCGCAGAGTGGTGCGGACGTCGCGTTCCTCACCGGGCGCGAACCGGTCCATGTCCTCGGCCCGCAGATGAGCCGCCAGATAGGCGGCGGGCGGCGCCAGGCCCGCCCACTCGGGGGTCGGCGCACCGGCCTGCAAGGCCTCCGTCAGCGCGTCCATGGCAAACCTCTCCCTCGTCGTGCGGCACCGGGGGACGACCCCCCTCCCGCCTAGGGATTGCACGCGGGCCCGGGCGTGCCCGTACAGTCATCGGGGGTACTCAAACGGGCATCAGGACAAGTACTTCCAGGGCGTAGGTGGCCGCCGCCGCCCGCACTACGCTTGCTGGCCAAACCCCCGTAACGCGCCGATCCAGGGTGGGCAGAGGTGTGACCGGAGAGCTGAGGCAGGACCGCGCCGCCGAGGCGGACGGCGGCCGCGAAGAGGGCCGCGCCGACGGCGCCGCCCCCGGGAGCGCCGCCGACGTGCTCGTCGAGCGGCGCGGCCCGGTCCTCGTGGTGCGACTGAACCGGCCCCGCGTGCGCAACGCGCTGACCCGCGCGATGGCGGAGCGCATCGCCGCCGCCTTCGCCGAGTTGGACGAGAGCGCGGAGCTGCGGGTGGGCGTGCTCACGGGTACACCGCCGGCGTTCTGCGCCGGGATGGACCTCGCGGCCTTCGCCCGTGGCGAGCGGGCCTCCCTGCCGGGTCGCGGCTTCGGAGGCCTGACGGAGCGTCCACCGGCCAAGCCGTTGATCGCCGCCGTGGAGGGGGCCGCGGTGGGCGGTGGCTTCGAGATGGTGCTCGCGTGCGACATGGTGGTGGCGTCGGTGGACGCCGCGTTCGCACTGCCCGAGGTTCGCCGGGGCCTGGTGGCCGCGGCCGGTGGTCTGCTGCGGCTGCCGCGGGCGATCGCCCCCGTCGTGGCGATGGAGATGGCTCTGACGGGCGAACCGATCGACGCGCAGCGCGCTTTCGCGTTGGGTCTGGTCAATCGCGTGGTGCCGGCGGGGACGGCCGTGGCGGCCGCCTGTGAGTTGGGGGAGAGGATCGCAGCGCACGCGGGCCACGCCGTCCTGGCGAGCAAGGCCGTCCTTGCCGGGGCGCGTGACGGGGAGCTGGCCGAACAGTACCGCTCGCATCGTGCGTTGCTGGCCGACATCATCGATTCCCCCGGCGCGCGCGCCGGAGCACGCGACTTCGTCCACGGCCGTACGGGTGGGCATTCGGGTGGGCATTCGGGTGGGAGGAGATGACGTCTGCACGACATGACATCCGCGCGGGATGACATTCCGGGGTGACATCCGCGGGGCGGTCCGACTGTTCAGCCCCTGGCTCCGGCTCCGGTGGCCACGCTCGCCTGGAAGGAGTACTTGCGGAACAGCTCGCGGCGTCCGCTGACGCCCAGTTTCCGCAGCGCGCTGCTGACTTGGTTCTTTATGGTCTGCGGCGCCAGGGAGAGTTCGCCGGCGATCTCTTCGTTGGTGTACCGCCGCAGCACGAGGCTGAGGACCTCTTCCTCCCTGCGGGTGATGGCGGGCAGCCCGTCGGACGTGACGCTCCGGACGTCTATGTGGTCGCGTTCGTTCTTGCCGAGTATCCACATGCGCTGGCCGAGGTGGGTGCGCACCACCGCGTCCACCAGCTCGGCGCTGCCCACGCTCTTGTGCAGGAAGCTGTCAGCCCCGGCTGAGATCGCGGCGACGACGGCACCGGGTGAGGTGTCCCCGGTGAAGACGACGACCCGGGGCGAGTTCTCCATGGCCTTCACCTGCTGGCACAGGTCGGCGCCGCTGGTCGTGCCCTCCAGCTCCAGTTCGAGCACGACGACACCCGGGCAGGAGTTTCTGACGACGTTCCACGCCTCGTCGCTCGTCGCCGCCTCCGCGGTCCACGCCACTCTGGTGTCCAGCAGGGATGACAGGGCGTACCTGATGACGGGATGCCGGTCCACGACGAGGACACCTAACGCTTGCATGAAGAACTCCTCACACAGTGAGTGCAGCGGATGCGGGTCGGGTCTGAGATGCTCCGAGTAGTGGGGCGGCCACGCTCCGGGTGCCGTCCCGTGGGCGGCCGGCGGAGGGGGGAGGGCGCTGGCGCCTTAGGTGGCCGGGGGCCCGTTCGCGGCTGACTCCCGAGGGCTGGTCAGGCCGGGACTCGGAGCCATGCAACATCACTTAATCAATCGTGAGACAACACCCCGTTGGCATTCCGAAGACCGGAATCTATCGTTCCTTGACACCCCGTTGGACAATCCACGATCGGATTGAGTCGTTCCTTCCTGGCCGTTCAACAAAAGCCAGCCGACTGGCTAGAGACTGCCACGGACGCACGGTCCACCGGCAGCCACTCGTCGTACCGTGTACGAGAAACCGTACGGTACTGGCGGTACTGGTGGCGTCCATATCGGTGAACTTGCAGAGACTTGTGCGGGTCGGCCGACCCGAGGTCGACCGCGGGGTGTGGGGGCGAAACGCTCAACTTACCGCTGCTGAAACCCGGTTCGGGAACCCGACCGGATTCCGAACGTTCAGATGCGTGAACGCCTTGCCCGGACGTGAGACTGCGGCTCGAAATGCCCAGGAGGGCTGGTCCGGGGCGGCCTCGCGGATGTCGTACGCGAGCTTGTGTGCCTTGTCCGGTTCGGGGCGAACCTTGACGCGGAGGGAGAACTTCCCTGAGGAGGCGCGCTCGCAGTTCGTCGCCTCGGCGTCCGTCGCGGACCAACGCGGCATGCGTGGTGCGCCGGGCGCCGCGATCCGTGGCGCGTCGGTCGGATGCGGACCGTCGGCGGTGAGCCCGAGCGCGGCGACGATCGCGGCGCGCTCGTCCGGTGCCGGGTTAGCCGCCCCCCGCAGTTCGGTCGAGGACGGTGCCGGGAAGATGTGCACACCGCTGCCCTCGACGAGCCGCCTGTCCGGCGGAACGGCTCCGTGAACCTGTCCTGGGATTCCGTGAACGACCCCGAAGAGCTCTCCGGGTAGTTGGCGAAGGAGGGGGACTCGGCTCCGACCTGCCCGCCGCTCCAGTCGTCTCCGGCCCAGCCTCCCTGAGCGCGTAGATCCCTGAAGACGGCTGTGGACCACACTGCTGGACGTGTCTTCGCCGCCCACGTGAGGCGGAGAGGCGACGAACAGTCCGGCCTGCGCAGTCGGTCCGAGCCCGCTCACCTGCGCGGTGCCCACCTTGGTCCATTTCCTGCCGTCGGTGGAGGCATAGCCGGTGATCGTGTCGCCCGAGCGGTCCAGCCGCAGCCCGCGGGGGACGCGGGTGGAAACCTGACCAGGGGGCCCGGCCGTGTCGTTGACGTAGGCGTCCTGCGTCCGTACGCCGCGGTTGCCAGAAGCGTCGAGCTGGCCGAACGCTCGGCCTTGCCGTCGTCAGCGCCGTCACCCAAGCCCACCACGCCACCCTCACCACCACGGCACCCTCGGAAGGCGGCCTGTCCATCGCCGCAGGGTTGACGCATCCATCTCACCGAACCTCACTCAGTGGGTCGGTGCCGCAAGCGTGTGGGTGGCCGCGCCGCGTGGCTGTGCCGAGGCGGCGACACCTGTCTGCCCGCCCTGGCAGTCGATGAGAGCGACGACCCGGCCGGTGCTCACCATGCGGACGCGGGGCCTTCGACGGGCTCAGAGGCTGAGCGGAGCCGTGCGGACCCCGGCAGGGGCGCGCCCTCGGGTGCGCTCCGGTGCCTCCGGACGTGGCTCGAATTCGCTCTTGACCGTAACCTGCCAAAGTCTATGGTCCAGACTAATCGGCAGTCGCGCACAACAGGCCCCAACGTCCACGACGGTCTGCCGCACCTCACCCCCCACAACAGCACTTCACGTCACCCCCCCATGAAGCAATGCCGTGAAGGAGTACGCATGGACAAGAAGCGGAAGATAGCCGCCATGATCGGCGCCGGTCTGGCGCCGGTCCTCGCCCTCACCCTGCCGACCGGCTCGGCCAGCGCGCACGGATACGTCAACGCGCCCGCGAGCCGTCAGGCGCAGTGCGCCCAGGGCACGGTGTCGTGCGGCGAGATCAAGTGGGAGCCGCAGAGCGTGGAGGGCCCCAAGGGGCTGCGCAGCTGCAGCGGCGGCAACGCCAGGTTCGCGGAGCTCGACGACGACAGCAAGGGCTGGCGGGTCAGCGACGTCAGCAGGACACAGACGTTCACCTGGACGTTCACGGCGCGGCACCGCACCGCGAACTACGAGTACTTCGTCGACGGCACCAAGGTCGCCACCATCGACGGCGGCAACCAGCAGCCGCCCGCCACCGTCTCGCACCAGGTCAACCTCGGCAACGCCACCGGCAGGCACAAGGTCCTCGCGGTCTGGAACATCGGCGACACGGCCAACGCCTTCTACGCGTGCATCGACGTCAACATCCGCTGACGCCACATCCGACGTCGACGCGCGCTGAGCGGAAGCGCGCCGTGTGAGCGGAAGCGCGCCACGTGAGTGGAAGCACGGCATGTGAGCCAGAGCGCGGCAGGGCGGACGGCCCGGCCCTCTCGGGGCGCCGGGCCGTCACCGCGTGTGCCTGACGGTCCCACTGTGAGCCCGCGATCACCGTGCTGACGGTCGGGCCCGGCTCGCCAGGGTTGTCAATCCGGACAATACCGGCCTAGGTTTCTGTGGGGATCCGCCAAGGGGTCGGATGTCTCGGGGGAGCAGGCTGGGGTGTGAGGACGGCAGCCCGGCCCGATCTCAGGGCGATGCGACGAGGAGCACCGATGGACGCCTGTACGCTCGGCGACCTGGTGGAGGTCGTCGGGAGCCCGTCGCTGCGGCTGCGCACCGCGCCCGCCGGAGCCGCCGTCCCGGTCACCGAAGTGCTGCTGTACGACGCACACGTCCCGCTGCCGTACGCGCCCGGAGCCCTGCTGCTCGCGGTCGGTGTGCCGACGGCGGAGGCGGAACCGCTGGTGCGGGCCGCGGCACAGGCCGGGATGGCCGGTGTCGTGGTGCGGGGCGAGGGCGGGCCGGTCGGTGCGGCCGAGGCGGGCGGGGTCGCGCTGCTCACGGTCGACGACGAGGCGGCCTGGCACCACGTGCACCTGATGCTGGCCTCGGCGATCGACGGCCGGTCCACCCACGGTGTCGGCCTGGGGGACCTGTTCGCGCTGGCCGACGCGATCGCGGCGGCGACGGGCGGGGCGACGGCGGTCGAGGATCCGCGCGGACGCATCCTGGCCTACTCCACCGTGCCCGGCCAGCCGGTCGACGAGGACCGCCGCCAGGGCATCCTGGGCCTTCAGGTGCCGGGCAGCCTGGACAACGCGGAACAGGTCCGGCTGGTGTTCGCCGCGGACAGACCGGTGCGGCTGCCCCCGCTCACGGCCGGCGTCCTGCCGAGGCTCGCCACCGCCGTGCGGGCGGGCGGCGAGGCGCTCGGCTCGGTCTGGGTGGTCGACGACGGCACGCTGGCCCCGGACGCCGAGCAGACCCTGGCCCAGGGCGCGTCCACGGCCGCGCTCCTGCTCCTGCGCACCCGCGCGGCCCAGGAGCTGGCCCGGCACCAGAACACCGACCTGCTGCGCCGGCTGCTCGACGGCTCGGCGGACGCCTCGACGGCCGCGCACCGCCTCGGCCTCGACGCCGTGCGCGTGGCCGCGTTCGTGCTGGACTCGGCGGCGAGCGTGCCGGACGCCGAGCGGACGTCGCTGCGCCTGCTCGACGTCGTACGCCTGCAGTGCGAGGCGCGCTACGGACGGCACGCGTGCGTGCTCCTGGACGGGGTGGTGTACGCGCTGCTGCCCGCTTCGGGGGAGGCGGACGCGGGACGCGCAGCGCAGGAACGGGCGGGCGGCGGGCGGCACCGGCGTCTCGCCGAGGACATCGTGCGCCGGGCCGGGCGGTCGCTGCGGGTGCCGGTACGGGCCGCGCTCGGCGCGGTGGTGGCGGACCTCGGCGGGGTCGCGGACTCGCGCGCCGACGCGGATCTGGTCCTGCGGCTGGTGCACGACGCGCTGCCGGTCGCGACGGTCGACGAGGTGCGCCCCCGGGTGACGCTGCTGCGGCTCTCCGAAGTGATGCGCGAGCGACGGGAGTTCAAGGAGGGTGCCTGGCGTCGGGTGCTCGCGGCGGACGCCGAGCACGGCAGCGACTACGCCCGCACCCTGGTGGCCTGGTTCGACGCCGGATGCGACGTGGCGAGCGCGGCCAAGGCGCTCTCCGTCCACCCCAACACCTGCCGCTACCGCCTCAAGCAGGCCGGCCGCCAGCTCGGCATCGACCTGGAGGACCCCGACGAACGCCTCGTCCTCTGGCTGCAGTTGAGGACCCTGGCCGGGATCGGCGGCGCCGGATCCGGGCCGGGCGACACGCCGGGGTGAGGCACGCACCTGCCGGTCAGGGCGAATCCCGCCGGTCAGCGCGGACCGCGGAGACCGCGGAGACCGCGCAGGCCGCGCCGGTCAGCGCAGGTCGCGGATGAGTCGGCTGACGACGGCGTCCACCTTCTCCTCGTCGAAGGACTCCGAGCCGATGAGGAGCGTCACGGCCCGCTCGCCGTCGTCGGTGACGGCGTTCCTGAGCTTGTGGCCGGTCTCCATGTAGCCGCTGTGTCCCCACGCGACGAGGCCCGGCCCCGGCTCGTAGCGCTCGACTCCCAGGCCGTAGCGCGAACCCGCGGAGTCATCGGGGATCGTCCGCTTCATCTCGGCGAGCTGTGCGGGGGCGAGCAGCTTGCCGGACATCAGCGCCGTCCAGAAGGCCGTCACGTCCGCACCGGAGGAGACCAGCGCCCCTGACGCGTCGGCCGCGGAGGTGTTCCACTCCGTCTTGTCCACGAGGGTGCCGTTGCGCTCCACGTAGCCGCGCAGGTCCGGCTTGCGGAGGGTGACGCGGTCGCCGGGCCAGTACGTCTCGCGCAGTCCGAGCCGCTTGATGATGCGCCGCTCGATCTCGGTGCCGATGCTCCGCCCCGTGACCTCCGTGACGATCAGCCCGGCCAGGTTGTAGTTCGTGTTGGAGTACGAGAAGCCGTCCCGGGTCCTGTCGTCGGGCGGCGGCAGCCTCAGCGCCTGCTCGACCGTCAGCAAGGGCTCGATGTGGTCCCAGCGGTGCTCCTCGTCGTCCTCCCAGAACGGCGCTTCCAGGTAGTCGGGCAGGCCGCTGGTGTGCTGGAGCAGCTGACGGATCGTGATCTTGCGACCGTCGTAGTCCTTGGTGCGGATCAGCCCGGGCAGATGGTCCTCGACGGTGTCGTCCAGCCTGAGCTTGCCCTCGCCGACGAGCTGCAGCACGACCGTGGCGGTCCACGTCTTGGTGTTGCTGGCGATCCGGCTGTGCTCGTTGCCCATGGCCTTGCGGCCCGTCCTGAGGTCGGCGAGACCGACACCGCTCTTGCGCACGCCGCAGCGCGGACTCCGCACCGTCACGCTGATCCCCGAGGCGCCGACACCGCTCAGCGCCTTCAACGCCGCCTGGACGGGCTTGACGTCGCACCGGGGCGAGGAAGCAGGTCCCCCGGACGAGTCCGTCGCGGCCGACGCGGCCGGGGCCGTCAGCACGGAGGCCGTGAACGCCAAGGTCACGGCAGCGCTTGTCCTGCGTCGCATGAGTGTCTCCTTCTGCGTACGTGCGGTGTGACCGAAGAGGTCACGGGGGTAGCAGGGGGGTAGTGGTGCGCCACTCTAAGGACCGCGCCCCGCCCCGGATTTGTCCGTGCGTCCAAGCATCGGACCGCTGGTTTGTCCCACCGGACCAAGATCCCGCGGGTTCGTCGTGCGTACGTTGGGTGCCGTACGCCCGCCTCGTTCCGACCCGGCCCCGCACCCGGACCGCGTCGGTCCGCCTGTCCGGCCTGCCCCCCACCCCTGCCATACCGCCCTTGGGCGCAGTGCCGCGGCGTCACCCCGCTTCCCCGCCACGCGAAAGGTTCCGTCGTGTCTCTGGGCCTGCACCACCGCGCCGTCGTCGCCGACGCCCACAACGACCTCCTCATGGCCGTCTCCGCGCGCCCGCCGAAGCGGTGGGGAAGCTACTTCCGGGAGCGGTGGCTGCCGCAACTGCGCGAGGGCGGCGTCGACATCCAGGTCCTGCCGGTGTTCATCGATGAGCAGTACCGCCCCGAAGGAGCGCTGCGGCAGACCCTCCGCATGATCGAGTGCGGCCACGCCATCGCCGAGGCCAACGCCGGACACGTCGCCCTGTGCCTCGACGGCGCGGACATCGACAGGGCCCTCGCCGACGACAAGATCGCCCTCGTGCTCGCCCTGGAGAGCGCCCCCGGCGTGGACGCCTCCGTCGAACTGTTCTCCACCCTGCACCGGCTCGGCGTACGCATCGCCTCGATCGCCCACTGGGGACGGACACCGCTCGCCGACGGCAGCCGGGAGAACGCCACCGGCAGCCGCCTGACCGCCCCCGGCGTCGAGGCACTGCGGGAGATGGAACGCCTCGGCATGCTCTTCGACATCTCCCACCTGGGCGACAGCGGCGTCGCCCACGTACTGGAGCTCGCTTCCCGCCCGCTCATCGCCACCCACTCCTGCGCCCGCGCGCTGCGCGACCACCACCGTAACCTCACCGACGAACAGATCCGCGGCGTGGCCCGCACCGGCGGCGTGGTGTGTGTGAACTTCGTGGCGGACTTCCTGACCGACGACGAGTCGAAGGTGAGCGTCGAGCGGGTCGTCGACCACATCGAGCACGTCGTCTCGGTCGCCGGGATCGACCACGTCGGCCTCGGGGCGGACTTCCTCGACGAGATCATCGCGGACCTCACTCCGCCCTGCTGCGAGAACGCCGACGACGAGGACCCCCTGTTCCGCTTCCCCGGCCTGGAAGGCCCGGCCGACATGCCCCGGGTCACCGAGGCGATGGTCCGCCGGGGGCTGCCCGAGGAGGACATCCGCAAGATCCTGGGCGGGAACACCCGCCGCCTCATGAGCACGCACATGGGCTGACGCCGACTCAAGCCGTCAGCTCACCCCCATGCGCGTCACCACATACGCCTCACCACATACGTCGCACCACATACGCCTCACCACGTACGCGGCTCGCTTCGCGTGTTCAGCCGTGTTCAGCGTCGTGGCCGAACCACCCTGGAGGACCCACCCGTGCCACACGACGAAAGCCGCTCCCCGCAGCCGGGCCGACCAGCGGGCCCGGCGCCGCGCCTCGACGCGATGCTCGCCGACCTCGAAGAACTCGTCACCTGCGAGTCCTACTCGGCCGACCACGCCGCCGTGGCCCGCAGCGCCCAGGTGGTCGCGGCCCAGGGCCGCCGACTGCTCGGCGCCGCACCCCGAACCCTGGTCACCGCGGGCGTCACCCACGTGCGCTGGACCTTCGGCACGCCGCGCGTCCTGCTCCTCGGCCATCACGACACCGTGTGGCCGATGGGCTCCCTCGCCACCCACCCCTGGTCGGTGGAGCAGGGCATCGCCCGCGGCCCCGGGGTCTTCGACATGAAGGCGGGCCTCGTCCAGATGTTCCACGCCCTCGCCTCGCTGCCCTCCCTCGACGGCCTCTGCGTCCTCGTCACCGGGGACGAGGAGACGGGCTCGGACACCTCCCGCCGACTCATCGAGGACATCGCGCGCCAGTGCACGGCCACCTTCGTCCTGGAGGCCTCGGCGCCCGGCGGCGCCCTGAAGACGAGCCGCAAGGGCGTGTCCCTCTACGACATCACCGTCCACGGCCGCGCCGCCCACTCCGGCCTCGAACCGGCGAAGGGCGTCAACGCGGCCACCGAACTCGCCCACCAACTCCTCGCCCTGCAGAGCGTCGCCGACACCGTCACCGCCTCCACCGGGCCCGGCACGACCGTCACGCCCACCGTGATGCGGGCGGGCAGCGCGAGCAACACCGTGCCCGCGCGGGCCGAGCTGAGCGTGGACGTCCGCGTACCCGACGCGGCGGCGCAGGAAGCGGTCGACCGGCTCATCAGGAACCTGGAGCCGCGGAACCCCGCCGCCCGGCTGCAGATCGACGGCGGCCCCAACCGGCCGCCCCTCGCCCCCGACACCTCACGGAAACTGTTCGCCCTGGCCGTCGAGGAAGCCGCCTGGCTCGGCCTCGGCCCGCTGTCGCAGACCGCGGTCGGCGGGGCCTCCGACGGCAACTACACCGCCGGCGTCGGCTGCCCCACGCTCGACGGCCTCGGCGCGGTCGGCGACGGCGCGCACGCCGACCACGAACACGTACTCACCGCCACGATGCCGGACCGGGCCCGGCTCCTGGCCCGCCTGATCGGAGCGGTGCGATGACCGGACGACCCCTGCCGAACGCATCGACCCTCCTGACGGACACCTCCGTGATGAACGAGTCGCCCGCCGCACACGAGCCGCCCGCCGCGGACCCCTCGCCCGTCGTGAACGGACCGACCGTCCGGGAACTCCACACCATGGACGACTTCGAAGCGGTCAGCCTCCTCTACGCCGACATCTGGGGCAGCGAACCCGGCCGCTCACCCCTCTCGGCCGAGGCCATGCGCGCCCTCTCCCACGCGGGCAACTACGTGGCCGGGGCGTACGAGGACGGCCGCCTTGTGGGCGCGTCCGTCGCCTTCTTCGGCGCACCCATAGGCACCAGCCTGCACTCCCACATCACCGGCGCCGTCATGGGCCGCGGGGTGGGCCTCGCCCTCAAGAGGCACCAGCGGCAGTGGGCCCTCGCCCGCCGACTGACGCGCATCACCTGGACCTACGACCCGCTCATCCGCCGCAACGCCCACTTCAACCTCGTCAAACTCGGCGCGTGCCCGCGGGAGTACCTGACCTCCTTCTACGGGGCGATGGACGACGCCATCAACGGCGGCGACGAGTCGGACCGCGTCCTGGCCGCCTGGGACCTCACCGCCCCCGCTCCGCTCGCCGCGAGCGAGCTGCCCGCCGACGCCGCCCACGGACTGCGCGATCACGGAGGCCACCCGGAGACCGTCGCGATCGACGCCGACACCGTCCTCGTCGACCTCCCGGACGACATCGAGGCCCTGCGCCGCACGGACCCCGGCGCCGCCCGGGCCTGGCGCCTCGCCCTGCGCCACACCCTCGGCGGGCTCCTCGCCGAAGGCGCCCGTGTCGTCGGCTTCCACGAACGCCGCCGCTACGTGGTCCGCCGCACCGCCCCCGATTCCTGACCGCCACCCGAGACCACGACACCCCCGCACCCGAGACCCCGCCTGAAAGGGAGCCACCAGCCATGAGGACCAAGATCTCCGGCGTCGAACTGCGCCGGATCGCGATGCCGCTCGTCGCCCCGTTCCGCACCTCCTTCGGCGTGGAGACCAGCCGCGACGTGCTCCTGGTCCGCGTCGTCACCGCCGACGGCGAGGGCTGGGCCGAGTGCGCGGCCATGTCCGAGCCCCGCTACTGCTCCGAGTACGTCGACGGCGCCCAGCACGTCCTGCGCGAGTTCCTGATCCCCGCCCTGCCGAAGGACGGCCTGGACGCGCAGGCGGTCGGCCGGGTCCTGGACCCCTTCACCGGCCACCGCATGGCGAAGTCCGCGCTGGAGACCGCCCTCCTCGACGCCCGACTGCGGGGCGCGGGCGAGTCGTTCGGGTCCTACCTGGGTGCCGCCAGGGACCGGGTTCCGTGCGGCGTCTCCGTCGGCATCATGGACTCCGTCCCCGAACTCCTGGACGCCGTCGAGGCCTACATCGCCGAGGGCTACGTCCGGATCAAGCTGAAGATCGAACCCGGCTGGGACGTCGAGCCCGTGCGCGCCGTGCGCGAGCGCTTCGGCGACGAACTGCTCCTGCAGGTGGACGCCAACGCCGCCTACACCTTGGCGGACACCCAGCACCTCACCGCACTCGACGACTTCGGCCTGCTCCTGATCGAACAGCCCCTGGCGAACGACGACATGGTGCAGCACGCCGCACTCGCCAAGCGGCTGCGCACCCCGGTCTGCCTGGACGAGTCCATCGAGTCCGCCGCGCACGCGGCCGCGGCGATCACCCTCGGCGCCTGCTCCGTCATCAACGTCAAGCCCGCCCGGGTCGGCGGCTATCTCGAAGCCCGCCGCATCCACGACATCGCGAGCGCCCACGGCGTCCCCGTCTGGTGCGGCGGCATGCTGGAGACCGGCATCGGCCGCGCCGCCAACGTCGCCCTCGCCGCCCTGCCCGGATTCACCCTCCCCGGCGACACCTCCGGCTCCCACCGCTACTTCGCCACCGACATCACGGAGCCCTTCGTCCTCGCCGACGGCCACCTCGACGTCCCCACCGGCCCCGGCCTCGGCGTCCTGCCGCTGCCCGACGCCCTCGACGAAGTCACCACTTCCCGCGAGTGGATAGCCCTGTAACCGGCCCTCCGCGCCCTCCCGCCTGCTGGGCGTCCGTGGGTGGCGGGGCAGGCCCGTCCTGTCCTGGGGCCATGGATGCCGCAGCCGCGGGGGCGGCCGACCTCATGGCAGCGCTCAACGAAGCGGTGGTGGACTTCCAGTCCTACGGATACGACCAGTTCCTCGCCCACCAGAGCGCCGTCACGCCCCGCTACGGCGGCATCATGCCGCCCGCGGCCCAGGCCCACGTCTCCGTCGGCGTCTCCTTCGACCTGGTGGGCGGGGCGCGGCCCGACGGCCGGCGCGAGGCCCGCGTTTCAGTGCAGGTGGGCTTGCGTGACGGGATGTTCGTCGTGGCGGGTGAGGCGGGCGTCGACGCCCCCGGCTACAGCGACGAACTCTGGGAACTGCTGCGGGAGCTGCCCGAGGTGGCGGTCCAGGACCTGGACGAGTGCGTCGCGCTGATCCGCGACTACACCGCACGGCTGTGCGCGTACACCGATTTCCTGGACGGCATCGGAGTGCCCCGCACCTCCGAACGCCCCGGCCGCGCCTCCTGAGCCCCCGCTGCACCTGCCGTCGTCAACGCCCCTGTCGACGGCGGCATGTGGCTGTGCGAAGGTGCGGCTACGGTGCTCCGGTCCCGAACCACACGCTGTTGGCCCGGTAGGTCCCCCAGGTCACGCCCGTCCCGGCCGGTACGACCTCCTTCGCGCCCTGGCAGCGGAGCGCGCCGGAGCCGGCGTACACCGTGGCCTTGGTGTCGGTCTGGTTGTCGACGCCGAGCGAGGTCCTCGTGAGCTCGAGGCAGATGCCGTCGGTGGGATTGACCAGGAGGTTGTTGGATCCGTCGGTGCCGGAGTAGTGGAACTTGCCGGTGGCGGCGTGGGCGCTGGTGGGCAGGGCGGTCGCAAGGGCCAGCGCGGCGCAGGCGGCGAGCAGGCTCCGGACCCTTCTCCTGTGTGCGGTCATGGTGATGTCGCTCCTCGGTGATCCGGCCTCGCTGCTCCGCCAGGGAGGCATCCTGTGCTGCCGCTCCGCGAGAAGGGACGGGGGCAGCCTTCACGGCGAGGGTCCACCGTGGGCGGCACCCCCGGAAGAGCCCCTTCCGCAAACCGCCCGTTCGGTGTGTGTCGAGGTGAAGGGAGAGAGGGTCGGCGCCTCCCGGGCCGGTCCGTCCCCCTCCGCGTGTGCTCCGGCGCCCGGAGGAGCCGTCCGGCGCGACCTTCGGCCGGTGCGGGTGCCGCTCACGCCCACTTCTGGTGCGGCGTGGACGCGCAACGCATCGCCCGCAGTCCCGGACGGCTGTGGTCGGCCAGACACCTTCCCGTGACCGTGTTGCGCACCCCCACCGCCTCGTCGGGTCCCGCGACGAACAGCCACCGTTGAGACGCCGCGGCACCGCACGGCACCGTGCGCAGCCGCTTCGCGCCGTCGTCGAGGCACTTCCCCGTGGCGTGGTTGCGGAGCTGACGGCCGCCGTCGGCGGACCTGTTGACGGTCCACCACTGGTACGGCATCCCGTTGCACGCGTAGGAGCGCAGACCCTTGTCGAGGCTGTCGTCCAGGCAGTTGCCCGTGGCCCGGCTGACGAGGATCCGCGTCGCCTCCGGCGGCTTCGGCGCGTCGGCCGACGCCTCATCGGCCCGTACGCTCCCCTCCGCGACCGGCGCCTGCCCGGAGGGCGCGGTGGACGCTCCGGCACCGGCGGCGGGACGCGGCGGCGCGGACTGGAGCGTCAGCACCGCGACGACGACACCGGCGAGCAGTCCCGCCACGGCGCCCGCCGTCGCGAACGCCCAGCGGCTGGTGAGGAGGGCCCGCGCGGCGGCGATCCGGCCGGCAGCGGGGGCCGGCGGGTCGGCGGGCTCGGGCTCCGGAGCGGGTGGCGGCTCGGGTCGGCTGCGCTCGGCCGCCTCCCACAGCACCCGAAACTCGGTCGGGTCGCCGCCCAGGGCCCGGCACACGTCCCGCACCACCGGCCAGGGCGGCACGGTGTCGCCCCGGAAGTAGCGGGAGAGCGACGAGTCGCTGATCCGCAGCTGCTCCTCCAGGCTCCGCAACGTACGGCCCGAACGCTGCT
Organism: Streptomyces flavofungini; assembly: GCF_030388665.1. Taxonomy (NCBI): domain Bacteria; kingdom Bacillati; phylum Actinomycetota; class Actinomycetes; order Kitasatosporales; family Streptomycetaceae; genus Streptomyces; species Streptomyces flavofungini. The sequence goes on from NZ_CP128846.1 coordinate 8,909,237, forward strand.
GCAGAGCCCGCAAGGCCGCGCCCAACCGCCGTGCCGGGGCCGGGTGTTCACGTTCCCCGTGGGCCGGGGGCTGCTCACGGCCTCCGTGGTCGGTCATCGAGAACAGCCCCCTGGATGGCCGGCGACGGCGTCCTGCCCCCGCTGTCTCCTGTCCCGGGACGAGCACGTCCCAGCAGGTCGGGAATGTATTTGTCCCGGGATGCCGGAAGCAAACGGGACGCCGTGGTGCGGGCCCGGCGACCCCCGCAGACTCAGGTCACCGCCCCGGCGAATCACCTCTGCGGGTGAGCGCTCACCGCTGCGGGTGACCGCGCCGGTCGACGGCCGGGGCGATCCCGCCGATCCCGCCGACCGTGCCGACCGTCTCGATCGTGTCGAGCGAGCCGCACCGGCGCGGCGCCGCCGGACGATCCCCACCCATCCCGAAGGGACTCACCTCATGAACCGTGCACGCCTTGCCCTGCCCGCTCTCACGGCGGCCACCGCGACCGTCCTCGGCCTCGGTCTGACCCGCACCGACCGCTGACCTGGGCCGAGAACTGACCCGGGTGCGGCGCCGGCCCGCAACGACCGCTGGCCGAACCTGTCGTGGGCGCTCACGGCACCTCGATGTCGCCCACGACCGGTCGGCCGTCCGTGAAGCTCAGACCGGCGAGGTACATGGCCCGCTGCGTGTAGTCGGCGTTCCAGCCGTGGAAGACGATCCGGTCACGGCCGTCCGGGGCCCTCACCACGTCCTGACCACCCGGCCCCCGGACGGCACCGGAGAACCCGCTCGTCGTCAGGAGCGGCCCGGACGCCTTCACGTACGGCCCGGTCAGCTTCTCCGCCACGGCGTACGCCGTCAGGTACGCGTCGCCGCGGTAGAAGTGCGCCGAGTAGAACAGCACATGCCTGCCGCCGCGCCGCACGAGCGTGGGCGCCTCCACGAGCGGGCCCTCCCACTCCTGGTCCCGCCCGAGCAGCGGGACGGGCTCCCCGGTGACGCGGGTGCCGTCCCAGGAGGTGGGCTGGAGGTACAGCCAGGTGTCGAGGCCACAGCAGTTGCCGTCGTTCTTCCACAGCACGTACCGCCGCCCGCCCTCGGTGTGACTGGAGGCGTCGATCGCCCCGCCCCGCGCCGCGGGACAGATCAGCGGCCCCTCGCCCACGGGCCGGAACGGCCCGTCCGGTGAGTCGGACAGCGCGACGCCGACGCACTGCTTGTCGCTCGCGCGGTCGCGGGCGGTGTAGTGCATCGTGTAGCCGCCGCCGTTGTCGTACACCTCCGGAGCCCACACCAGGTCGCGCGCGGGCAGGGCCCACGCGCCGAGCTCCGGCAGCACGTCGGCGCTGTCGGCCCGCCAGTGCCTGAGGTCGGTCGACGTGGCGTGCTGGATGTTCTGCGTGACGCCGTGGGTGGCGTACGCGTGGTACGTGCGGCCCGCCTTGAGGATGTCCGGGTCGGGGAAGTCCTGGTCGAGGACGGGGGCGACGGCGGGTGCCGAGGGCGCGGGCGCCGCGGCGGGAGCGGGCCCCTGACCGAGGATCAGGGGGAGGGCAAGGGCGACGGACAGGAGCAGCGTGCGCCGGACCGGACGGCCGCGGAGCGGACGCTTGCCGACCGGATGCTTGCGGGCGGGGCGGCTGCGGGGATGAGCGCGCATGGTGCTTGGTCTCTCGTCTCTCGTCTCACGGGACCGGCAAGGTCACCTCACGGGACCGGCAAGGTCACCCGCCCAACGCCCGTAACGGCCCGCCGATACGGGCACGGTCGGAGAAGCAGCCCGAGAGTCAGCGGCCCGTCGAGCCGTCGACGAGTTCGCGGAGGATGTCCGCGTGGCCCGCGTGGCGTCCTGTCTCCTCGATCATGTGGGTGAGGGCCCAGCGGACGCTCGGGGCGGGCTTTCCCGGTCGTGGCCGGGGGACTGGCGCGCTGAGATCGCCGCAGCCGTCGAGGACGTCGTCGGCGCGCGCGACCGCTTCCCGGTAGCGGGCGACGACGTCGGCCACGCTGTCCGCCGGCGCGGCGTGGAACGTCGCCTGCCAGTCGGTGACCCGGTCCCCGAGGAAGAGGGCCCGTTCGACGTGGGTGAGGTGCTCCAGGAGGCCGAGCAGATTAGTGCCGGACGGCACTCCGGGGGTGCGGACCTGCGGTTCGGGAGCGCCTTCGACCTTCGTGGCCATCGAGGTCCGCAGGTAGTCGAGGAAGCCGCGCAGGACGTCGGCCTCGCTGCTTCCGGTACGGGGCGGCGGGGTGTCGTCGCGGCGGGCGCGGCGGGAAGTGGCGGGCATGGGGGTCTCCTTCGGGAGCAGGGGTACGTCGGGTCAGGCCGCGCGGCGGCGCTGGGCCGAGCCTGTGCGGCGGATGAGCAGGACGTGGTCGGTGACCTCGGCGGTGCGCCCGTCGGGTCCGGTCGCGGTCCTGCGCGGTGCGTCGGCCCGCTCGACCGTCCACGTGGCCGGGTCCAGGTCGATGCCCGCGGCGATGTCGTGCGCGGTCGGGAAGTGAGCGTCGGGGTCCTGGTTCCACGACCAGGGCGCGGCCGAGCCGTGGTCGACAACCAGCAGCCGTCCGCCCGGGCGGAGCGCGTGCGCGGCCCTGCGCAGGACCGTCGCCCGGTCGAGGGCGAAGGGCGTCTGGAGGTAGTGGGCGCAGACCAGGTCGTACCGGCCCGGTGGGAAGGACTGCTGCAGGTCGTGGCGCGCGGTGACGACCCGGTTGCCGAGGCCGCGTGCGCGGGCGAGGCCGGAGAGCCGCTCGACCGCCACGGCGGAGATGTCGACGGCGGTGACCCGCCACCCCTCGCGGGCGAGCCACAGCGCGTCGCCGCCGTCACCGCAGCCCAGGTCCAGGGCATCACCGGGCGGAAAGCCCGGGACGATCTCGGCGAGACGGTGGTTGGGCCGCGGGTCGGTGGCCGCCGCTCGGCCGCCGTACAGGTCTTCCCAGAAGGTGACCGCGTCGTTCGTGCTCATGGAAGCTCCTCGGGTCGGAATGCGCCCAGTGTCGGCAGGCCCTGCGGAACCTGGCACGCAATCTTGCGGTTCCGGCAAGATGGTCGGGTGGACCGTGGAACCGAAGACGTGCTCGACGCTGTGGGACCGAGGCTGCGCGCGCTGCGGCGTGAGCGCGGCATCACGCTCGCCGACCTGGCGGTGGCGACCGGCGTGTCCGAGAGCACCCTGTCCCGGCTGGAGAGCGGGCAGCGCAGGGCGAGCCTGGAACTGCTGCTTCCGATGGCCCGCTTGTACGACGTCCCGCTGGACGACCTCGTCGGCGCCCCGCGCACGGGCGATCCGCGGATCCATCTGAAGCCGATCCACCGGTTCGGCATGGTCTTCCTGCCGCTGTCCCGGCGGCCGGGTGGCGTGCACGCCTTCAAAATGATCATCCCCGCCCGCCCCCAGCCCCTCGAACCGACTCCGCAGACCCACGAAGGCCACGAATGGCTCTACGTGCTCAGCGGCCGGCTGCGGCTGGTGCTCGGCGAGCGCGACCTGACGCTGCCGGCCGGTGAGGCGGCCGAGTTCGACACGGCCACGCCGCACTGGCTGGGCAGCGCGGACGGCGGCGCGGTCGAACTGCTCGTCCTGTTCGGCCTGCAGGGGGTGCGGGCGCATGTCCGCCCGGGTCCACACCGGGGATCGGACGGCGCGGCCGGGGCGTGAGGGCGGTGCCCTCGACCGGTCAGGCGCGGTCCGTGTGTGCGGGGGAGGAGGATGTTCCTCGTCGTAGCGGCGCCGGTTGCGTGCCAGGGGTGACGGCACGCTGCTCCTGCCCGCCGGGGTCTCGAACACGGTCCCGGCTCTGTTCCCGGCCGGCGTCGGCATGGGGACGCGTGGCGGCCCTGACGGCGGGTAACCCGCCCTGGCGGTGGCAGAGTTGATCATCGCTGCTAGGTTCGTGGCCATGCCCACGAAGACACTGCGGATACCCACCCCCGACGGACAGGCCGACGCGTTCGCCGCGTTCCCCGACGACGGCGACCGGCACCCGGGCATACTGCTGTACATGGACGCCTTCGGCCTGCGGCCCGTCCTGGAGGGGATGGCCCGCGAACTGGCGGGGCACGGCTACTACGTGCTCGTCCCCAACGTCTACTACCGCCACGGCCCGACACCCGTCGTCGAACTGCCCGAGCACATCGGCGAGGAGGAAAGGCCCGGGCTCTTCGCCCAGCTGGTGCCCCTGGTCGAGGCACACACCACCGAACGCGTCCTGCGTGACGCGGACGCCTACCTCACGTTCCTCACCGATCAGCCCGAGGTGAGCCCGGGGCCGGTCGGCGTCATGGGCTACTGCCTGGGCGCCGTCCTCGCGATGCGCACCGCGACGGCCCACCCCGGCCGCGTGGCCGCCGTCGCCGGATTCCACCCCGGGGCCCTGGTCACCGAGGCGCCCGACAGCCCGCACCGCCGCATCCCCGAGCTCGCCGCCGAAGTCCACCTCGGCCTCGCCGAGGGCGACCTGACGCCCGAGGCCATCGGCGAGCTCAACGACGCGCTGGACGCCGCGGGCGTCGGGTACACCACCGAGATCTATCCCGGCACCGTCCACGGCTTCACCATGGCCGACACCTCGGCCTTCGACCCGGCGGCGCTGCGCCACCACTGGGACCGGCTGCTCCCGCTCCTCGGGCGCACCCTGAACGGCGGCTGAGGCCCCGGCCGCAGAAGGACCCGCCGACCGCTACGCCGACCCCCCGCCCGTCCACGCAAGCAGGTCGTCCACGCCCCACGTGGTGACCACGCGCTCGGCCGGGACCTCGCACTCCTCGGCCCGGGCGCACCCGATGATCTGCCAGTCGAGCTGGCCGGGCGCGTGGGCGTCGGTGTCGACGGCGAACAGGGTGCCCGCGGCGACCGCCCGGCGCAGGAGCCGCCTCGGCGGATCCTTGCGCTCGGGCCTGCTGTTGATCTCCACGGCCGTCCTGGACTCGGCGCAGGCGGCGAACACCGCGTCGGCGTCGAAGGTCGACTCCGGGCGGCCCCGCCCACCGAGAAGGCGGCCGGTGCAGTGGCCGAGGATGTCGGCGTGCGGGTTGCGCACGGCCGTCAGCATGCGGCGGGTCATCGCGGCCGCGTCCATCCGCAGCTTGGAGTGGACGGAGACGACCACGACGTCGAGCCGGGCGAGGAGTTCGGGCTCCTGGTCGAGGCCGCCGTCCGGCAGGATGTCGCACTCGATGCCGGTGAGCAGCCGGAACGGCGCCCACGTCGCGTTGAGTTCGGCCACCACGTCCAACTGTCGGCGCAGCCGGTCGGGCGAGAGCCCGCGTGCGATCGTCAGGCGCGGTGAGTGGTCGGTGAGGACGGCCCACTCGTGGCCGAGGGCGGCGGCGGTCCGGCCCATCTCCTCGATGCCGCTGCCGCCGTCGGACCAGTCGGAGTGCAGATGGCAGTCCCCGCGCAGCAGGGAACGCAGCCGCGTGCCGCCGTCGGCCACCAGCGGCTTCTGGGACGCCTCCTCCAAGTCGGCCAGATAGGCGGGCACGTCACCGGCGAGGGCCTCCCGCACCACCTGCCCCGTCTTCGGCCCGACGCCCTTCAGCGCCTCAAGAGTCCCCGACCGCACCCGTTCGGCCAGCTCGTCCGGCGACAGCGCGGCGACGGCGGCCGCGGCCGTGCGGAAGGCGCGCACCCGGTAGGTGGGGGACCGGGCGCGTTCGAGGAGGAAGGCGATCCTGCTCAGCGCCTCGACGGGTTCCATCCGCGCCACCTCCCGACCGCCGCGTGCCTCAGGCGCCGAACCACACTGTGGTGGCGTTGCAGAACTCCTTGATGCCGTGGCCCGCCAGCTCGCGGCCGTACCCGGAACGCTTGACGCCGCCGAACGGGAACGCCGGGTGCGAGGCGGTCATGCCGTTGAAGAAGACACCGCCCGCCTGGAGGTCGCGCACGAAACGCTGCACGTCGCCGTCGTCGCGGGTCCATACGTTGGAACTCAGCCCGAAGGACGTATCGTTGGCGACGGACACCGCCTCGTCCAGGTCGGCGACCCGGTAGACGGTGGCCACGGGGCCGAAGGTCTCCTCGGCGTGGATGCGCATCTCAGGGGTGATGCCGGACAGCACCGTCGGCTCGTAGAAGAAGCCCTCGCTCAGTCGCTGGTCGAGCCCTTTGGGCCGCTGCCCGCCGCAGTGCGTGACGGCGCCGCGGCGCACGGCGTCCTCGACCAGTTCCTCCAGGTCGGCCCGGCCCCGCGCGCTGGACAGCGGGCCCACGTCGGTGCCCTCGGCCATCGGGTCGCCGACGGTCAGGTCCGCCATGCGCGCGCTGAACCGCTCCAGGAAGGCGTCGTAGACCTCGGTGTGCACGATGAACCGCTTGGCGGCGATGCAGGACTGGCCCGCGTTCTGCACACGGGCGGTGACGGCGGTACGCGTGGCGGCTTCCACGTCGGCCGACGGCATCACGACGAACGGATCGCTGCCGCCCAGCTCGAGGACGGTCTTCTTGATCTCGTCCCCGGCCACGGAGGCGATCGCCCGCCCCGCGCCCTCGCTGCCGGTCAGCGTGGCGGCGGCGACGCGTGGATCGCGCAGGACGCCCTCGACGGCGCCGGACCCGATGAGCAGCGTCTGGAAGCACCCCTCGTCGAGGCCCGCGCGCCGGAAGAGGTCTCCCAGGTACAGGGCGGTCTGCGGCACGTTCGAGGCGTGCTTGAGCAGCCCGACGTTGCCTGCCATCAGGGCGGGCGCCGCGAACCGCACCACCTGCCAGAGCGGGAAGTTCCACGGCATCACGGCGAGGACCACGCCGACCGGCCGGTAGTGCACGCGCACCCTGCTCGCGCCGGAGTCGCGCACGTCATCGTCGGCGGGGTACTCGTCGGCCAGCAGTTCCGCGGCGTGGTCGGCGTACCAGCGCATGGTCTTGACGCACTTGCCGGCCTCCGCGCGGGCGGCGGCCAGCGGCTTGCCCATCTCCGCGGTGATGGTGCGCGCGACGGCGTCCGTCTCCTCTTCGAGGAGGGCGGCGGCGCGGCGCAGGTGGGCGGCGCGCTCGGTGAACGAGGTGGTGCGGTAGCGCTCGAAGGCCGCCGCTGCCCGGGCCAGGCACTCCTCGACCTCCTCGGCTCCCTGCGGCTCGAAGGTCCGCTCGGTCTCGCCGGTCGCCGGATTCACCGTCGCGATGGGCATGCGCCCGCCCTCCTGGTAGGTCTCAGCCGATGCTTCGACCTTGTCGCGTCGGGCGTGCGGGCGCAACGCGGAGAGTGGTGCGGGGCCGGGACGCCGAGGGGCCGTGCGCGAGCTGACCCGGAGGGGTTTCCGCGGTCCGTGCCGCATCGGCCAGGAGGAGGGCGGCTGAGGGCTTCAGGATTCCCTGGCAGCGGTGGCCGGTGCGAGCAGCCGCAGCAGCCCGGAGTGCAGGGCGGCCGTGGCGTCGGCGGCGGGCATGCGGCCGGCCCCGATCTCCTCCGCCGTGGCGTGGCTCAGGGCGATCACGGCCGCCACCTGCCAGGAGAGCGCGGGTACCGGGTCGAACTCCCCGCCGTCACGGCCGCGTCGCAGGACGCGCGCGATGCGGTCGGCGATCGGCCGGTGGCGGGAGCGGTCCTCCTCGGGCGGCGCGGGGCGGGCCCCGAGCCGGGCCAGGGCCGGGTACGCCCCGGCGGTGCGCCAGGCCGCGTCGAGCAGCCGCAGGAGCGCGTCCGGCGCCGGGCCCTCGTCGGCGTCCGCGGCGTCCATCGCCTCCGCCACCGTCTCCGTCACGCGCTCGACGACCGCCGTGAGCAGGTCGTCCCGCGAGGAGAAGTGGGCGTAGACGGTCTGCCGGGTGACCCCGGCCGCGGTCGCGACGGCCGCCATGCCCGCGTCGGGGCGCTCGCCGAGGAGTCGGACGGCCGCGTCGAGGACGGCGGTACGGCTGCGTTCGGCGTCGGCGCGACGCCGTGGAGGAGAGGTCAACTCTTACACCTTGTCAAAGTTGTCGGGCGCTTCATATCTTACAGGCTGTAAGAGTTAGTGCGGGCGGTGGCACGCGGACCGCTCCGCTTCGCCGCGCCCGGAGGGAGCACCATGAGACCGCTGGCCCAGAGCACGCCCGAGCAGTTCATCACCGACTTCTTCACCACCTTCCACGAGCAGGTCGTACGGGGCGACCACGACCCCGCCCCGGCCATGGCCCGCTTCTACACGCCCGACATCCTGATGGTCAGCGACGGCATCCCCCTCGACTGGGACAAGCTCCTCGCCCACATCCGCCCCGTCCGCAAGAACCTGGCGCCGGACGACGAGGCCCGGTTCGAGGTGCACGAGGCCATCGCGGACGGCGACCGGATCGCGGCACGCCTCACGATCCACGCGGCCACCCGCAAGAAGCGCGTCACGACGGAGGTCGTGGCCTTCTACACCTTCACACCGGACGGCCGCATGGCCGAGTCCCACGGCTGCACCCGGATCGTCACCGAGGCGTCGACGACTCCGGAGGCGGAGTCGGAGCGGCGGGAGTAGCGGGGGCGCCGGGCGCCCCGGCTCCTCTGCCCGCGAAGGCGCGGCCTCCCTACGTGCCCTGCCGCGCCCACTTCGAGGAGTCCCGCCAGCTGTACGAGGGGCGGCCCTCGCGGCTGCTGGCGCGGAACGGCTTGCCCTGGTCGTCGACGCGCAGCACGCTGTGCCGCTTGCCGCTGGACCACTCGATCTCCACGTACCACCGCACGTCGTGCAGTTCGGTGGACGCCCTGACGCGGAAGACCTCGGCGTCGTCCTGACTGACCTTGTACGGGAAGTCGCGTTGGCCCGCCCCGGGTGTGACGCGGGGCGCCGGGTCGTCGAGGTCGACGGCGAAGGACTTGGTGGGCGCCCTGCCCTCGCGGCCGGACCCCGACTGGAAGCTGTTCCAGGCCAGCGGCGCGCCGGTGCTCTGCACCCGGACGCTCATGTCCCGCAGGGCGACGGTTTCCCGGCCCGTGCCCCGCACGGTGACCTCGACGTACTGGTCGCCGGCCGCGACCGCCCCGAGGTCGCCCACCCGGCCCGGCGTGTCCTGCGCGGCGGGCGGCTCCGGCACCTCGTCCGGCTTCCGGTTCACCAGGAAGCCGCGCCCGCAGCCGTCCTCGTACGCGTACGGCCCGGCGTCGCGCCGGTGCTTGTCGTCGTCACCGCCGCCGTTCATTGGCGAGGGCGACGGAGCCGACGGCGAGGACCGCGGCGACGGAGGCCGCGAGAACGAGGTTGCGGCGCCTGCGGGAGGGAGGCGGCGGTGCCGAGGCGGTCACGGGCTCCGGGCCGGGGGCGGCTTCGGGGTCCGATTCGGGTTCGGGCTGCGGAGCGGGCTCGCGCTGTGGCGTCGGCTCCCTCTTCGGCGTGCGGGCCGGGGCGCCGACGGCCGGGGGCTCCGTCTTCCGCCCCCGGTCCGTGTCCGCCAGGATCCACCGCCGATGGACCTCCACCAACTCCTCCGGCGTCGCCCCGCAGAGCCGGGCGAACCGCTCCACCGGACGGAAGTCGGCGGGCACCGCGTCCCCGTTGCAGTACCGGTGCAGCGTGGACGTACTCATGTGGAGCCGCTTGGCGAGCACCCCAGGTTCCGGATGCCGGGACGCCGAGAGGATCGACCGGGGTTCCATTCGTGTTCGAATCCAGTCGGGGTGGACGTCCCGTGACCGCCGACCGTCATCACGGCCGACGGTCCTTCACTACAACCGGTCTGCTGTGCGCGACAGCCCGCGAGGGCGCCGCAATCGGCCGTACAGTCGCAGCAGTTGACGGGAAGGGCGCATCGCATGATCCATGACATGGGTGAACTCGGCCGCGTGGGCAGGGCGCTGAACGAGGTCCTGGGGCTGTTCGAGGGCGAGCGGAGACGGCTGGAGGAAGTGCACGGCCCGGCGCCGTACGGGGACAGCTCCGCGGGCAGCCCCATGCAGACGATGCACGGGATCGGTGAACTCTCCCGCGGCGTGCAGGACGCGCTCAAGTACCTCGCCCTGGGTGCCGGATACATCTCGTTCGGCCTGGACAAGCGGGCCGACCACGCGGTGTCGATGGCGCGGCGGAAGCCGGTGGGCGTCCCCTCCGGCGTGGACCGCATGGCGCGCCCCCTCGGCGAGGACACCGTGCGGGGCCTCGAGATGATCCGCGACCTCGACGACTTCTTCTCCGACGACATCGGGCTCGCCGTGGACGTGGCCCTCTCCGCCCCGGAAGCCACGTATCCGCCGAGCGACTGGTCGGTGTACCACCGCGAGGGCCCGTCCTGACCGGACCGGCGCGGACCGCGTGCGGCGGGCGACCGCGCGCCCGCGACGCGCACGCCCGTACGCCACCCGCTCGTTGGTCGATCGACCTGGCCCCGGGGCGCCGTTGCACTGGGGCGCGACACCACGAGCCGTGGTGCGCGTACCCCGGGAGGCCACCGCAGTATGGACATCCGCCCCACGATCGACCAGGATTTCGACGCCTTCGTCGACACCATGCTTGCCGCGTTCGGACGGTTCCTGGACGCGCCGACCAACGGCGGCGGGCCGAGTGCGGGGACACCCTCGCAGAGATCTACGACCGCTACCGCCGCGCACAGCCCGGCGCCCTGTCCCGGCCGCCCCGCCGGTGGGCCCTGGGCGCGGGACAGCCCCCGGTCTCGCGGGCGCCGCGCTACGTCGCCGTCCACCGCGACGCCGACGGCGCACCGGACGGCTACGCCGGCTACACGCTCGTCGACCCCGGCCCCGACTCGACGGTCGACGAGACCGTCGCCGTCGACGACGCCGTGTCCACCGCCCCGGCCCGGTGCGACCTGGGACAGACCTCGTCAGCCATCGTGTTCGAGCGCTTCCCTCGCGAGGACCCGCTGCGCCGACAGCTCGCGGACTTCCGGCCGGGCAGGTCAGCGACGACACCGACGGGCTCTGGCTACGGCTCCTGGACATCCCGCGCGCACTCACCCCTCGCGGCTGGTTCCTGGACGGCGAGCTCGTCCTCGACGCGACGCCCCCTTCCTCGGCGAGCGCGGCCGCCATCTGCTGACCGGCGAGGACGGCAAGGCCGACTGCGTCCCGGCGGACCGCGAGCCCGACCTGTCCGCCGACCTGCGGAGCTGGGCGCCGCTGGTCGCGCTGCAGAGACGGCCTGGAGGTGGAAGCCCGCCGCTGACACTCGGTCGGCTCCTGGGCGGCCACACGGAGGCCGTGGTGCCGTACCCCCCAAAGGCAACGCCCCGCGGGCCGCACGACGCGGCCCGCGGGGCGCTCGGCTCAGTGGTTGTCGACGCCGTTGCCGGAGAGCGCGGAGATGTCGTCAAGGATGTGCGAGCCGGGCTCGTCGCCCTTCGCCTGCGTGGAGCCCTCGGCGCACTGCTGGTTCTGCGGGGCCGAGAGGACCGGGATGTCCTGGACCGCGACCGGGACGAGGAGGCCGACGATGGCGCCCGCGTTCGCCTTCACGGGCACGCCGAGGCAGAGCTTGTTCAACGAGCCCTGGACCGCGGCCCCCTGCGCACTCAGGTTCCCCTCGGTGGTGCTGTTGCCGAACGCCTGCTCGGCGCCGTTGCCACTGAGGCTGGAGGTGCTCTCGTCGTCGCCGATGGCGGCGGCGCTCCCGGTGGCCCCGGTGAGGGCGAGGGCGGCGACGCTGACGGCGTAGGGGAGGTTACGGATGTGCATGTCACTCCAGTGCAGAGCATTGGTCAGGGAGACATGAATCAATACATCCTCCAATGCCCCGAGTCGGTGGATATTCGCCCATTGGCGGGGTGTCGGCGGGCCGGGGCTGACGGAAGTCACCCCATGAGATGAGGCCGAACGGCTGAGACGCCGTGTGGAGGTGGGGAAGAGCGTGGGCGGGGCCGGCGACGCCTGCCGGATCGGTCCCGGCACGGGCGGGTGCGGCTCACACCAGCGGCGTGAAGCGCGCCAGGCGTCCCTGGCGCGCTTCACCTTTTCCCCCGGCAGTGGATCTGCCTACTCACGGAAGCAGTGCTTGCCGGTGCAGCCCTTCTGGGACCCGTTGTTCCAGCCGCACACCGGGAAGTAGGCCTTTTCGTCGTTCGGGGTCTTCTTCCGGATCGTTTTGCTGTTGCCGTAGGCGCGGACCTTCTCGTACAGGTCGCCATCGCTCTTGTAGACCCGCGGCTCCGACGAGCGGCCGTCGAGGGGCCTGTCGTCGAGGGTGAGACTGTCCACGTCCGCACCGCCGGAGGTGTAGTCGTTCCAGATCACATGGGCGTAGCGGTGGTTCTGGATGTACGCCTTCCAGGCGTAGCCGTCCGGAGTGTCGTTCGCTATCGTCCTCGGCTGGGCGGTGGTGGCCGTGCCCGCTGCCCGGGACCCGGGATCGGCGGCGAGCGCTGACGGCGCACCGACTGCGCCGGCCGACAGCAGGACTGCCGCGCCGGAGGCGACGAGCGTTCGTTTGAACGCGTGTGACCTTGCCATGTGTCATCCCCGTCGCTGTTGTCGGTCGTCGGCGCCGGGTGTGGCGCCGACGTGGGAATGAGCATGCTGGGGACCGGTCGACGGAATCCATGTGTTTCGGACCGGACCGAAGGACGCTCGGAACTCGGCAGCCTGCGGATGTCGAGAACGGGTCACCGGCTCCGTCCCAGGGGTGTCAGAGGCTGCCACCGGCCGCACGGGACACGAGGGCCACGAGGAACACGAGGAAGAAGGAGAAGCCGCCATGGCGATTCAGCGGATGGACAACGTCGGTATCGTCGTCGAGGACCTGGACGCCGCCATCGCGTTCTTCGTGGAACTCGGTATGGAACTGGAGGGCAGGGCGGTGGCCGAGGGGCCCTTCGCCGACCAGTGCACCGGACTCGACGGTGTCCGCTGTGACATCGCGATGGTCCGGACCCCCGACGGTCACGGCCGGCTCGAATTGGCGAAGTACCTCAGCCCCGAGGCGATCAGCGCGGGACCGCGCGACAAGCCGCACCACATCCTCGGCACGCACCGCGTGATGTTCGCCGTCGACGACCTCAAGGACACCGTCGCCCGGCTGCGCCCTCACGGTGGCGAACTCCTCGGCGAGATCGCCCGGTTCGAGGACAGCTACCTGCTCTGCTACGTCCGTGGCCCGGAAGGCATCATCGTCGGTCTGGCCGAGCAACTGCGCTGAGGGGATGGTCAGGCCTGCGGGGAAGGGGCGGTGAGGCTCTGGGGTTCGGGCTCGGTCCGACGAGGCCCGCGGGTGTTGGCCAGGGCGACGAGGAGGCCCAGGGCGGTGACCGCGGCCGCCGGTATGCCGAGCCACTCGGGGGCGACCGACTGCTGGGCGAGGCCGCCGAGCGCGCCCCCCAGGGCCACGCCGACGTAGATCGCCGAGGCGTTGAGGCCGAGGAGCACCGGTATGGCCGCCGGGGCGTGGGCGATGAGGCGTTGCTGCTGCGGGACAACCGGGAGGCCCGCGCACAGGCCGAGCGCCGCCGTCCACACGAACGCGGTCCCGAGGGCCTCCGCGGCCACGCGGCCGGTGGCGAGCACGACGACGGCGGCGGCGAGGCTCCAGAGCAGCACCCGCTCGGGCCGGTGGCGGTCGGAGAGTCGCCCTGCCAGCAGGTTCCCGCCCAGGACCCCGAGCCCGAACACGAACAGCACGGCCGTGAGCGTGGCCTCGGATCCGTCCGTCACCCCGGTCTTTAGCCTGGCCGCTGTGAAGCTACGGACAGGTCGGTCATGCGAGCAGTGACGCAACCAGCGAAGGACGAGATCAAGCTCGTCGAGGTCCTCCACGCGCTGGCGGATCCGGTCCGGCTCGCCATCCTCGCGAGGCTCGCCGACAGCGGCCGCGAGAGCTGCTCGGGCATCAGCGAGACCATCGACGTCCACCAGACGACGATGTCCCACCACTACCGCGTGCTCCGCGAGGCCGGACTCACCTGGACCACCGTGGAGGGCCGTTCACGATTCGTCAGCCTGCGTCGCGACGATGTGGACGACCGCTTCCCCGGCCTCCTCGACGCCGTGCTCACCCAACTCCGGTCGGATTGAGCCCCTGCCGGGCCCGCGCCTTCGGTCCGGGTGACCGGCGGCGGCTCACTCGCAGAGCGCCGTCCGGACAGCCGCCTTCATGTCGTCGCTCTGCGCGTCCGTACCGCCGGGGTCGACGTTCACCATGACCGTCGCCTGCCTGCCGCCGACCCTGGCCCCGGCGACCGTCTCGTAGCCGAACATGTCGCCGCTGTGCCCCCAGTAGAGGCCGCCGCAGGGCAGGGGCCTGCTCTCCAGGCCGAGGCCGTACGCCCGGCCGTCCGGATTGCCGGTCGGGCGGGTCCGCTTCATCTCGCGGAGCTGGGCCGGGCGGAGCAGCCTGCCGCCCAGGAGCGCGTCCAGGAACCGGTTGACGTCGGCGCCGCTGGAGATCATCTCGCCGCCCGCGCCCGCGACCGACGGGTTGATCGCGGTGAGGTCCACGAGCGGCGCGTTCTCGCCCGGCCGCACGTACCCGCGCGGATGCGGCCCGGGGATCCTCGACGCGTCCCCCGGCACGAACGTCTCGCGCAGGCCCAGCGGCTCGATGACGCGGCGCCGGATCTCGTCGCCGTACGGACGCCCTGTGACCCGCTCTATGATCATGCCTGCCAGGAGGTAGCCCGTGCTGGAGTAGCGCCAGCCCTTGCCCGGCGCGAACGTCGGGGGGTGGGCGAGCGCGATGTTCACGAGATCACGCGTGTCGCGGTGGGCGAGGGGGTCCTTGAGGATCTCCTGCGGCTTCAAGTGGTCGAGGATGTCGGGCACGCCGCTGGTGTGCTGGAGGATCTGACGGACCGTCATGCGGCGGCCGTCGTTGCCGTTCCCGCGTACGACACCGGGCAGGTAGCGCTCCACCGGCGCGTCGAGGACGACGCGCCGCTCCCCGACCAGCTGGAGCACGACCGTGGCCACGAACATCTTGGTCATGCTGCCGATCCGGAACCTGCTGTCGCCGCGCACCGGAGCCTGGCTCCGCACGTCCGCGACCCCGCTGGTGAGCACCGTGCCGCCCCGCCGGTCCCGCACCGCGACGAGCGCCCCCGGCCCGCCGTCGACCGTGGTGAGCCGTCGCAGGAGCGCACGCAGCCGGGCGTGTTCGGTGGCAGAGGCGGTGTCGGCGGTGTCGGCGGTGGCGGCCGACGCGGCGGCGGCCGGTGCGGAGGCGTGCCGCCGCGGCAGGTCGGCGGCCGTCAGCGTGCCCATCGCGACACCGACCACCACGGTCAGGGCGATGGGGCCACGCAACGCTCCTCTGTGCTCAGTCACTTGTGCTCCCTTGGTCGTCGCGAGGGCTGGCCGCCACGGAGGGGCCGAGGTGGCTGCGCTCCATGTGCCCGCCGTCGCACGATGTCCCCGGCGGGGGAGCCGGCGCGATGAGGCGACCGTCCGGATCGGTGCGGGGGTTAACCCCCGTGCGCGGGCCCGGAACCGCGCGCCTCCTCGCGGAGCGCCTCGACGAACGCCGTGACATGGGGGCGGTCGTGCCCGCGCTCGATCGTGGCGACGCCGATGTGCCGGGTCGGCGCCGGTGGCCGCACCGGGACGGCACGCAGACCCGGCACCATCGGGGTGAGCGCGATGGCGGGGATCAGGGAGATGCCCACGCCCGCGGCGACGAGCGAGCGGGCGAAGAAGTAGTCGGTGGTGCTGCCGCGCACGTCCGGTTCGAAGCCCGCCTGCTCGGCGTAGCGGCGCAGGTGCGCCTCCGTCTTGAGGCAGCCGAGCACCCAGGGCTCCGCCGCGAGCTCACCGATGTCGAGCGCCGCGCGGTCGGCGAAGCGGTGCCGTTCGGGCACCACGACGTGCAGAGGATCCTCCAGGAGCGGCGTCCACCGCAGGCTCGCCGGGCTCGGCCCGACGGGCAGCGGCCCCTCGAAGTGGTAGGCGAGCGCGACGTCGACGGCGCCTTGGCGGACCAGCGGCAGGGTGGCCTCGGGCTCGCCCTCCCTGATGTGGAGCTGGGTGTTGGGATGGGCCGCCATCAGCCGGGGGAGCGCGCCGGGCAGCAGGTGCTTGCCGCCGCTCGTGAAGGTGGCGACGGTGAGCTGGACGCGGCCCGTGCTGAGCCGCTCGACCTGCCGCCTGGCCTGTTCGAGCGCGGCCGCGACGGACTCGGCGGCCCCGACCATGACCTGGCCCGCCGCAGTGAGGGTCACGCCGCGCGTGCTGCGCGCCACGACCTGGGCGCCGAGGCTGCGTTCGAGGACCGCCACGTGCTGGGACACGGCGGACGGAGTGAGGCGGAGTGCCACGGCCGCCCTGCTGAAGCTGCCGTGGTCCGCCACCGCCCGCAGGACGCGGAGCCGCTGCACATCGATCAACAGTTTTCCTTAAAGCGTTTCCAGTAAGCCACCACTTCTGCTGAAGACAGTAGGTGTCCAGAGTGGACGCATGCAACGGATCTGTGTCATCGGCGGAAGCCGCTACTTCGGAAAGCTCCTGGTCGAGCGCCTGCTCGCGGGCGGCCATCACGTCACCGTGATCAACCGCGGCACCACCCGGCCGCCCGTCGGCGTCGAGCACCTCGTCGCCGACCGCGACGACGAGGCGGCCCTCGTCGCCGCCCTCGGCCCCCGCACCTTCGACGCGGTCGTCGACCAGGTCTGCTACACCCCTGTGCAGGCCGCGATCGCCGCCCGCGCCTTCGCCGACCGCACCCGGCGCTACGTCATGACCTCCACGATCGAGGTGTACGACCCCGCGACCGCCGCCCTGCCGACGGTGCCGGCGGGCACCCAGGTCCGCGAGACGCACGTCGACCCGCGGGCCTGGCAGGTCGCCATGGACCTGCCCTGGCACGACGAGGGCTATCTGGCGGCCCACTACGCCGAGGGCAAACGCCAGGCGGAAGCCGTCCTCACCCGGGCGCGCGGCTTCGCGTTCACCGCGGTGCGCAGCGCGCACGTACTGGGCGGCGGCAGCCAGGAGTTCACCGGCCGACTGGCGCACTACACCGAGCGCGTCGCCCGGGGCGAGGCGATCGCCGTGCACGCCGACGCGCTGCCGACGGTGTTCATCCACCACGAGGAACTGGCGGACCTGCTCCTGTGGGCGGCCACCGCCACCGCTTTCACCGGTCCGGTCAACGCCTGCTCCGACGGCCTGCTCGATGTGCGCGACCTGACCGCGATCGTCGCGGCGTGGACCGGCCGCGAGCCCGTCCACGAGACCGTCGCGGCGGGCGAGGCGGCCTCACCGTTCTCCTACGACCGCCACTACGCCATGAGCAACTCCCGCGCGAAACAGCTGGGCTTCGCCTTCTCCCGTACGACCGACTGGCTGCCCCGCGCCGTCGCCGAAGCCCTCGCCGCGTCCACTGCCCCCACTGCCTGAGGAGCCCCGACCACCATGCGACACCGCTTCATCGGAGACACCGCCGTCAGCGCCGTCGGCCTGGGAGCCATGCCCCTGTCCATCGAGCACCGCCCCGACGAGGCACGCGCCATCGCCACCGTCCACGCCGCGCTCGACGCAGGCGTCACGTTCATCGACACCGCCGACAGCTACCACTGGCACGCCGACGAGGCGGGCCACAACGAACTCCTGATCGCCCGCGCCCTGGCCCGCTACGGCGGCGACACCTCCGCCGTCCTCATCGGTACGAAGGGCGGCCGTGGGCGTCCCGGTGACGGCAGCTGGACCGTGACCGGCACCCCGGCGCACCTCAAGCGCGCCGCCGAGGCCTCCGCCAAGCGTCTCGGCGTCGACGCGATCGGCCTGTACCAGCTCCACAAGCCGGACCCCGCCGTGCCGTGGGCGGAGTCCGTCGGCGCCCTGCGCGACCTGCTCGACGCCGGGACCATCCGTGCCGCCGGGATCTCCAACGTGACCGTCGACCAGATCCGCGTGGCGCACCAGATCCTCGGCGACCGACTCGTCTCCGTACAGAACCAGTACTCACCCGCCGTGCGGGACAGCGAGCCCGAACTGGAGCTGAGCGCGGAGCTCGGCCTGGCGTTCCTGCCGTGGAGCCCTCTCGGCGGCATCTCCCGCAGCTCCCTGGACGGCCCGTCCGGCGCGTCCGGCTCGTCTGGATCTCCGAGTGGCGGCACCGCCTTCCACCACGTCGCGGCCGAGCACGGCGTCAGCCCGCAGCAGATCGCCCTCGCCTGGCTCCTGAGCCGGTCCCCGGCGGTGATCCCGGTGCCCGGAGCCAGCCGTCCGGCCTCCATCGCCGACTCGGCGCGGGCCACGGAACTCGTCCTGAGCCCGGGGGAGCTGGCGCGGTTGGGGGAGGTCCTGCCGGGCTGACGTGCGGTGCGGAGCCGAAGGGGCGTGCCCGGTCGGCTGCGCCCCCCGGTCTCCTCACTTCGGCATCGGACCCCGCCCCATCAGGTCCCGCGCGACCTCGCCCGACGACACCCGCCGCGCACGGTCGACGGCCGTACTGACGGCCTTCAGGCCGGCGCGGACCTGCTCGTCCTTCGCCCCGGCCCGCTCGGCGAGGTCACCGAGGAGGGCGAGCCCCTGATCGGCGTCCTCGTCGCTCACCATGAGCTTCTCGTCCGCGACCAGCCTCCCCGCGCGTTCGATCATCGCGGCGGCCCGGACATCAAGCCGCTCGTCGGCCAACAGTACGGCGGCGACGGGCAGTTCGACCCGCTCGACGAGGGTGACCCACTCCCGTCCCGCCTCCGAGGTCGCGAGCTGTTCGTCGCGGACCCGGCGCAGCGCGTTTCCGTCACGCCCCACACGAAGTCCGCGTTGCGGTTCAGGTCGACGCCGTCGCACGTGGTCCCCGGGTTGTCGCGGAGGTTGCCGCGCCACATGTCGTCGACGGTCATCACACGCTGGCGCCCGTCGGGGTTGGCGCAGGGCACGATCCACACGTCCACCGGCGCGTGCAGCCGGACTTCGTAGCCACTCTCCAGCAGTCGAGGGCACGCGTCCGAGGTGACGAGCACCCGGACCGCGCCCTCCGGGTCGGGGATCCGGTCCGGGTCCAGATCGGCGACGCCCCGCAGATCGCGGTGTGCCGTTCCGGGGCCGCCGTCGTCGTTGTGCCTGGGCGGCCCCGGAGGGAGGTCGTTGGTGGTTTTCCAAGAGTGCGCCTCAGGTGCGGAAGGGCCCCGTCACCTCGTAGGTGATGCCGCCCGACGAGCTCCCGGAGGTGCCGCGCTGGCTGGAGAAGTACAACCGGGACCCGTCGGGCGAGAAGGCCGGGCCGGTGATCTCCGAGCCGGACTGGCCGCTGATCCGCAGGAAGGGCGCGACGATGTCGTCCGGGGTGATGAGGCAGATCTCCATGTTGCCGCCGTCCTCGGCGACGAACAGGTCGCCGGAGGAGGAGCCGGTGACGTTGTCGACGCCGGTCAGCGGGGCGGGGCCGGGGTTGACCAGGTTGTCGTCGTACGCCAGCTCGTAGGTGCTGTTCGTGAGGTTGAGCTGCCAGAGGCGGTTGTCGCCCTTGGTGGTGAACCAGACGGTGTCGCCCGCGTAGTGGCAGCCCTCGCCGCCGTTGAAGCGCTTGGCGCCGGAGACCTGGTTGCGGGTCGCGGTGGGGGACCCGTCCGGGTCCGGCACGTTCGCCCAGGTGAAGGAGCCGGAGGTGCCGCTGCCCGCCACGAGCACCTGGAGGGTGCCCGCGGACAGGTTGCCCCAGGTGGTCGGCCGGAAGCGGTAGAAGCAGCCGTCGCCCTCGTCCTCGGTGAGGTAGATCGCCTGACGGCCCGGGTCGGCGGCCGCGGCCTCGTGTTTGAAGCGGCCCATGGCGTCGCGCCGGGTGGCGGCGTTCACGCCCCACGGGTCGGTCTCGTAGACGTAGCCGAGGGAGACCTCCTCGCAGGAGAGCCAGGTGTTCCACGGGGTGGCGCCGCCCGCGCAGTTCTGCCGGGTGTTGGAGAGGACGCGGTGGGCGCCGGTGACGGTGCCCGAGGAGTCGAACTTCACGGCGCTCGCGCCGCCGCCTGGGTTGATCTCCGAGTTGGACACGTAGATCCAGCCGGTGCCGTCGGCGAAACACGCGCCGCCGTCGGGGGCGTTGTGCCAGGTGTAGGACGTGCCGGGGACGACCTGGGTGGAGCGGGCGATGACACGGCTGGTGAAGCCGCTGGGCAGTCGGATGCCGTTGGCGTCGGCGGCGCCGAGCGCGCCGTACGGGCCGGGGCCGTTCTGGGCCGGGGCCGCGTAGGCGGCGCCCCGCATCAGGGTGCCGCCGAAAGCGGCGGCCGAGGTCCCGATGACGGCTCCGCGCAGGAAGGTACGACGTTCCACATGTGCTCCTTCGTCGAGGAAGGGCGGACAACGAGGGGTTGAGCACCGTGCCGACTGGTCATCGAGGAGAACCTAGAGGCCGCCGCACCGGTCGATGAGGACCCCGCAGACGAACTCTTTCTGGCCGGCGGGTGAGCGGGACTCTGCGCCCAGGGGCCGGCGGGTGCGCCTCAGGAGCCCTCGGCCGGGGAGGACCCGGCCGGTGGGTGACCTCGGCCGGGGAGCCCTCGGCCGGTGGGCGACCTCGGTAAATCTCGCCCAGGCGAGCCTCAGTGGCCCTCGGCCAGCCGCTCGCGGAGCCACTGCTCGACCTCGCCGACGTGCGCCGCGGCTGCGACCCGGGCGGCTTCCGGGTCCCGGGCGACCAACGCCCGGTGGATGCGGGCGTGTTCGTGGCGCGTGCGCTCGATGGCGCCCTCTTCCTGGTGGCCGCGCCGGACCCGGGTGCGGAAGGTGCGGGAGGAGAGTCCGTCCAGGACGGCGGCCATGGTGTCGTTGCCCGCGGCTTCGTTGATCGCCCGGTGGAAGGCGACGTCGTGGGCGAGGATCTCCTCGGTGTCGTCGGTGGCGTCCATGGCCCTCAGGTGCCGCTCGACCTCGGTGAGCTGGTCGGCGTCGATGCGGGCCGCCGCCAAGGCCGCCGTGGTGGATTCCAACACCTTGCGGATCTCCAGAAGTTCGACCATCTGCGGGCCTCGGGAGAGGTCGGCGACGACGCCGAAGGACTCCAGGAGGTCACCGGCGGCGAGCTGGGTGACGTACACCCCGGATCCGTGCCGTGCCTCCAGGGCGCCCATGAAGGTCAGCGCGCGCACGGCCTCGCGCATGGAGCTGCGCGACACTCCGAGCTGGACCGCCAAGTCCCGTTCCGTGGGAAGGCGTTGGCCGGGATCGAGCAGCCCGTCGGCGATCATCGCCTTGATCTGGTCGATGGCGCGCTGTGTCACAGTGCCCTTCTGCGGGGCGGTGCGCACGTCCAGATCCTCCACTGCCTGCCCTCCAAGTTACCTCTCGCTCAAGCCCGTTGCGCCTGAGTCTAACCATGGGAGTGATCAGACCAATGTGGGGGAGTCCGGTGAAGATCAGTCCCTCTGAGCCATTGACTCCGCCGAGTGATCTGATGAACATTCGGAGCCACTGACGGCAGGACGTCGGAACCCCTCACTCTCACCACTCTTGTATGGAGCCGATACGTGGCCAGAACAACCCTCGGGATCAGAGCACGGGCAGTGCGCGTGGCGGCAGTTGGCGCCAGTGCCACCCTGGTGCTCTCGGCCTGTGGCAGCACGAATGACACCGCGGGATCCGGTGGCGGGGGCGGTGGTGAAGGCAAGGTCGGCGTGATTCTGCCGCTGCTGACCTCGCCGTTCTGGCAGTCGTACAACGACTACGTGCCGAAGATGGCGAAGTCCGAGGACGTCGACGCGCTGAAGACCGTGAACTCCAACAGTGATCCGGCGAAGCAGATAACGGACATCAACAGCCAGCTCGACCAGGGAGTGAAGGGCCTGATCGTCGCCCCCATCGACAGCGCCGCGATCTCGGCGGGCCTGGACCAGGCGGAGCGCAAGGGCGTGCCGGTGGTCGCCGTCGACGTGGCGCCGGAGAAGGGCAAGGTCGCGATGGTCGTGCGCGCGAACAACCGCGCGTACGGGCAGAAGGCCTGCGACTACCTCGGCGACGAGATCAAGAGCGGAAAGGTCGTCCAGATCATGGGCGACCTGGCCTCCGTGAACGGCCGGGACCGGTCCAAGGCCTTCCGCCAGTGCATGAAGGACAAGTACCCGAAGGTCAAGGTCCTGGAGATTCCCGCGAAGTGGGAGTCGGACGCCGCCGCGTCCAAGCTGGACACGCTCCTGAACAGCAACCCCGACATCAAGGGCATCTACATGCAGGCGGGCGGCGTCTACCTCGCGCCGACGCTGCAGACCCTCAAGAAGAAGGGGATGCTGAAGAAGGCGGGCACGAAGGGCCACATCACGATCGTGTCGAACGACGGCATCCCGCAGGAGTTCGAGGCGATCAGCAAGGGCGAGATCGACGCGACCGTCTCCCAGCCCGCCGACGCGTACGCGAAGTACGGCATGTTCTACATCAAGGCGGCGATGAACGGGGAGAAGTTCAAGCCCGGACCCACCGATCACGGCTCGACGATCGTGCGGCTGCCCAACGGCATGCTGGAGGACCAGCTCTCCGCGCCGCTGGTGACCAAGGAGAACGTGGGGCTGTTCCACGAGGGTGCTGATCAGTGACCGTGATCACCACTCGATGATCGCCGGTCTGTGATCGCCGGTCTGTGATCACTGGCTGGTGACTGGTGACTGGTGACTGGTGACTGGTGACTGGTGACTGGTGATCACTGATCCGCGACCGGTTGTGGTCGAGTCCGTCCCGTCCGCTGCTCGTTCTTTGTCACTCCTGTTTCTGTTATCTCGCCCCCGGCCTCGGGTCTCCCTAGTGTCGGACGGAAAATGCGGGGGACAGGAAAGGACGTGGGCGGCTGTGACAGCGACTGAGGAGCACCGTGCCGCGGTGGTCGAGGCGGCGCGGCAGGGTGCCCTGTGGGCGCAGGACGAGCTGGTCACCGAGTATCTGCCGCTGGTGTACAACATCGTGGGCCGGGCGCTGAACGGGCACGCGGACGTCGACGACGTGGTGCAGGAGACGATGATCCGCGCGCTCGGCTCGCTCGGCTCGCTCCAGGACCCGCGCAGCTTCCGGTCCTGGCTGGTCGCGATCGCGATGAACCAGATCCGCGGGCACTGGCGCAAGCAGCAGGCCGCACCCGTGGGCTCCGGGCTCCAGGACGCGTACGACGTGGCCGACCCGGGCGCCGACTTCGTGGACCTGACGATCCTGCGCCTTGGCCTTGAGGGGCAGCGGCGGGAGGCGGCCGAGGCCACCCGCTGGCTGGACACCGACGACCGCGCGCTGCTTTCGCTGTGGTGGCTGGAGGCGGCGGGCGAGCTGAGCCGTGCCGACGTCGCCACCGCCATGTGTCTGTCGCCGCAGCACACGGCTGTGCGTGTGCAACGCATGAAGGCGCAGCTTGAGACCGCTCGCCTGGTCGTGCGGGCGCTGTCCGCGCAGCCGTCGTGCGCGGGGCTCGCCTCGGTGCTCGGAGTCTGGGACGGCCATCCGTCCGGGCTGTGGCGCAAGCGCATCGCCCGGCATGTGCGGGACTGCACGGCCTGCTCCGGGTACGAGGCGGGTCTGGTCCCGGCCGAGGGGCTGCTGGTGGGCCTCGGTCTTGTGCCGGTGGCGCTTGCCGGGCTCGCGGGGCTTGCCGCGCTGGGGCGTGGCGGGGCTCCGGGCATGGGACTCGGCCATGGTGGCGATGTCGCATACGGTGCGGAATCGGGCCATGGGTCGGACTTCGTCCAGGCGGCGGACCTGGCCCAGGGTGCTGGCTCGGCCTATGGCGCGGACTCGGCTCAGGGTTGGGGTCCGGTCCATGGCGCGGACTCGGCGCACAGCGTGGGCTCGGTCTACGGCGCGGAGTCGGCTCACGGCGTGGGCTCGGTCTACGGCGCGGAGTCGGCTCACGGCGTGGGCTCGGTCTACGGCGCGGAGTCGACTCAGGGCGTGGGCTCGGCTTACGGCGCCGACGTGCCCGCCGACGCCACCTCCGTCCTCGCCACCGTCGGCGAGGCCCCGCCCCCCGGCCCTCGCAGCCACCGCCGCGAGGGCCGAATAGCCAAGCGGCGGCGCGCCACCGTCCTCGCTGCCGCCGCCGTCGTACTCGTCACCGGAGGGACGATGGCGACCCTGAACCTGCTGCCGGGCGACGGTGAGGACGACAAGGCGACCTCCGCGGCCGACAAGGAGCCCGAGGCGTCCACCGCCCCCGAGAAGTCGCCCACCCCCACCCCCACCCCGTCCTCCCCGTCGCGCAAGCCGAAGGCGAAGCCGAGCAAGTCCGAGGCGCCCGAGCCCAAGCCCTCGCGCACGAAGAAGCCCGCCCCGAAACCGCCCAGGACCGAGGCGCCGAAGCCCAGGACCACCCCGCCCGCGGCCCCCGCGAACACCACGGCCGAGAAGGTCCTGGCCCTGGTCAACACCGAGCGGGCGGAGGCTGGTTGCCGTCCCGTGAAGCTGGACAGCAGGCTGTCGCGGGCCGCCCAGCTCCACAGCGAGGACATGTCCGAGAACGGCTACTTCGACCACACCGGCCAGGACGGCCGCTCGTTCGCCGACCGGGCCACGGCCCAGGGCTATCCGTCGCCCGGCGCCGAGAACATCGCCCGCGGCCAGAACTCCCCCGACTCCGTGATGCAGTCGTGGATGAACTCGCAGGGACACCGCGAGAACATCCTCAACTGCGACCTCACCACGATGGGCGTCGGCGTGGTCGAGAAGGACTGGACGTGGACCCAGGTGTTCGGGCGGTAGCGGGCCAGAGTGCTGAGGGTCCGGCCGTGGGTGGGGAGAGCTGAACGCGCAGAGAGGCGGATCAGAGCACTGAGGTGGATCAGCGCACTGAGGTGGATCAGAGCACTCTGAGATATTCCTTGCCGAGAATATGCGTCAAGGTAAGTACCGCCTCTCATGGACGCAGCCGCACTCCTCACCGCTCTTGCCGCCCCGGCCCGCTGGCGGCTCGTGACCCCCTGGCCGAGCGGCCCCGCCCGGTCGGCGTGCTCGCGCAGCCCGCCGAGGCGTGCCAGCCGCAGGCGACCAAGCATCCGCAGCACCTCGAGCGCGCCGGTGTCGTC
This sequence comes from Streptomyces flavofungini, assembly GCF_030388665.1. Taxonomy (NCBI): domain Bacteria; kingdom Bacillati; phylum Actinomycetota; class Actinomycetes; order Kitasatosporales; family Streptomycetaceae; genus Streptomyces; species Streptomyces flavofungini. The sequence continues at coordinate 8,934,059 of NZ_CP128846.1, forward strand.
ACGTCGCAGCGCACCGGCCAGCGCCGCGTCTACGCCCTCCGGTCCGCCCCCCTGCGGGATCTGGCGGCCGTGCTCGACGGGCTCGCCGAGACCGCGGACCGGGCCGGGGGGGCGGACACGGCGAGGGCGTCGTGGAGGACGCACGCCCCGGTGAACGCCTCGCGTACCGGCTCTCTCCGCAACCGCCCGACGGCAGACCCGCCTTCACCGCCCCCGCCGACCTCGGCGCGATCGTCCGCTACGTGACCACCGACGCCGCCCGCGACCACCTCACCCGCATCCGGGACGGCGCGACGACGGCCCTCCTTGGGTGACGCGACGCCGAGGGTTCCTGGGCTACTGACCGACCGTCGCCGAGGACGGGAGCGCCGACCCGCGCGACCGGGGCTGTGCCAAGTGGCTGCTCGACACGGAGAAGGTGGTCCTGTCGACCACCTTGACCGAAGCCCCGCGGGAACGCGCCCGCGTCGTGAACGCCCCGGCCGCCGACGTCGTCGCCGATCTCAAGGCCGACGGCGAGGGCGACATCCTCGTCACAGCAGCGCGAGCGTCATCAAGGCCCTGCTCGCCGCCGCTCCGCTGAGGCGTCGGGCACCCGACACGGTGCACGGGGCACTCGCCCCTCGAAGCCGAAGCCGAAGCCGAAGCCGAAGCCGTTGGCGTTGGCCTTGGCCTTGGCGTCAGCGGCGCAGCCCCAGGGCCTCCCGCCCCGCGTACCGCGCCTGCGTGCCCAACTCCTCCTCGATCCGGAACAGTTGGTTGTACTTGGCGGTGCGGTCCGAGCGCGACAGGGAACCGGTCTTGATCTGGCCGCAGCCCGTGGCGACGGCGAGGTCGGCGATCGTGGTGTCCTCGGACTCGCCGGAGCGGTGGGACATCACGACGGTGTAGCCGGCGCGGTGGGCGGTTGAGACGGTGGCCAGGGTCTCGGTGAGGGTGCCGATCTGGTTGACCTTCACCAGGACCGAGTTGGCGACGCCGTCGCGGATCCCGGCGCGCAGCAGCGTCTCGTTGGTGCAGAAGACGTCGTCTCCGGTGAGCTGGCAGCGGTCGCCGAGGCGGGCGGTGAGGTCGCGCCAGCCGTCGTGGTCGTCCTCGGCCATCGGGTCCTCGATGGCGGCGACGGGGTAGCGGTCGACGAGGGCGGCGAGGTAGTCGGCGTGCTCGGCGGGGGTGCGGCGGACGCCTTCGCCCGCGTAGTCGTAGCTCCCGTCGTGGAAGAACTCCGAGGTGGCCGGGTCCATGACGAGGGTGATGTCGGTGCCGGGCTTGTAGCCGGTCTGCTCGATGGCCCGTACGACGAAGTCCAAGGCTTCGTCGGCGGTGCGCAGGTCGGGGGCGAAGCCGCCCTCGTCGCCGACGTTGACGCTGTGACCGGCGGCGATCAGGCTGCCGCGCAGGGTGTGAAAGACCTCCGAACCCATCCGGACGGCCTCGGCGAAGGTGGCCGCGCCGATCGGGGCGATCATGAACTCCTGGAAGTCGAGCGGATTGTCCGCGTGCGCGCCGCCGTTGACGATGTTCATCATCGGCACCGGCAGGACCCGGGCGTCGACCCCGCCGACGTAGCGATACAGCGGTATCCGGTGGGCGGCCGCCGCGGCCTTCGCGGTGGCCAGGGAGACCCCGAGCAGGGCGTTGGCGCCGAGGCGCGACTTGTTCTCGGTGCCGTCCAGGTCGATCATGGTGCGGTCCACGGTCGCCTGGTCCTCGGCGTCGAGGCCGGTCACGGCGTCCGCGATGGACTCGTTCACGGCGTCGACGGCGCCCCGGACCCCCTTGCCGTGGTACCGGCCCGGGTCGCCGTCACGCAGTTCCACCGCTTCCCTGGCTCCGGTGGAGGCGCCCGACGGCACGGCCGCGCGGCCGAGCGAACCGTCCTCGAGTTCCACGTCGACCTCGACGGTGGGGTTGCCCCGGCTGTCGATGATCTCTCGTGCGACGACCCGGCTGATGGCGGTCACGGTGCGACTCCTCACGCTCGGCCCGCGCGATGGCGGGCGTTAAGTTTCAAGCAGAAACAAAGTGGGTCCCGAAAAGGAACCTACTATGGGTCCATGAGGATGCACAACGCTGACGAGACCTGCGGCATCGCCCAGGCGGCCCTGGTCCTTGGGGACTGGTGGAACGTGCTGGTGCTGCGCGAGGTCGCCCGCGGCCACGTCCGCTTCGACGCGCTCGCCGCCGAGCTCGGACTGTCCCGCAAGGTCCTCACTGAGCGGCTCGGCCGCCTCGTCGCCCAGGGAGTGCTGCGCCGCAGTCTCTACCAACGGCGTCCCGTGCGTTACGAGTACGTCCTCACCGACGCCGGAGCCGCGCTGCTCCCGCTCCTCGTCGCCATGCAGGACTGGGGCGACCGGTGGGTGCTCGGCGACGGCAGCCTCACCGGCACGACCGAGACGGACAGCGCCGAGCACGCCCGCGTCCACGCCCTCGCCGGGACCCGCCTGCCCGAGGGCCTCGTCCTTCCCGGCTCGCAGGGCGCCGAGATGCCCGTGATCTCGCCGGACGCCGCCGCGACCGTCCTGTTCACCTACCCCGGCACAGGCATCCAGTGGGGCGAGCCGCCGATCCCCGGCGCGGTCGGCTGCACCCTGGAGAACCGGCTCTTCCGCGACGCCTGGACCGACTTCCGCGCGGCGGGCGTGGACGTACGCGGCATCAGCACCCAACTCCTGCACGAGCAGGCCGAGTTCGCCCGCGCCGAGCAGCTCCCCTACCCGCTCCTCTCCGACGCCGCCCACCACCTGTCGGCCGCCCTGCGGTTGCCCACCTTCCGCGGCGCGGGCAGGCTGCGCCACAAGCGCCTGATCCTGATCGTCGACGCCGAACGGACCGTGCGCCACACGCTGTTCCCGGTCGTCGACATCCCGCACGCGGTCGACGAGAGCCTGCGCCTGGCTGCGGGGTGCGCCACCTCCCCGTGAGCGCACGCCCTGGTGCCCGGCGCGGACGCCGCCCCGCCGGGCACCAGGGGTGAGAAGTCCGGCCTGCTCGGGCCCCGGGTCGCCGGAACTGCTGGTCGGCGCTGTGACCTTCGGGTACCTCGGCAGCGTCAGCCGGGTCCGGGCCGGGAACGGCAGCGGCAGCCGGACGTACTGCGAGTCGTTGACCGCAGGTCGGTGGAGCCGTGGACGGGCACGGCCTTGACGTTGCTGCCGCCGTCGCGGTTCTCGCCGGACCAGTAGGAGGCGGAGCCGACCTTGATGACCCCGCCGCCGTGGGCGTGGACCGGGGCCCCGCTCGTCTCGCTGAACTGCGTCCCGTTGGTGACCGTGACCGGGGCGGCCTGTGTGCGAGGCGCAGTTGTGGGGCGCGACGCCATGTCGCGGGATCCGGGGCGCTCCTAGGGTGACCGGCACCTCACTGGCCCGGGAGTCCCCATGACCTTCGAGACCGCCGAACTACCCACCCAGGAAGGCCAGGTGGCCCGACGAGCGAAAGGGCGCAGGCGTTCACCTCGCAGAATCGGCACGCTTCTCTCAGCCCTCGCGCTCGCCTCGGGCGCGGGCCTGTCCGCCCCCGCCCCCGAGGCGCGCGCGGCGGTCGCCCTGGAGCGCGTGAGCGACTTCGGAGCCAACCCCGGGGCCCTGAACATGTACGTGTACCGGCCGACGTCCCCTGTCCGCCGATCCGGCCGTGGTGGTGGCCCTGCACGGCTGCACCCAGAACGCCCAGCTCTACGCCGACAACTCCGGCCTGACGAAGTTCGCCGACCAGAACGGGTTCCTGCTGGTCTTCGCCGAGACCACGGCCGCGAACAACCTCAACAAGTGCTTCAACTGGTTCCAGAGCGCCGACACCCGGCGCGGGCAGGGCGAGGTCGCCTCGGTCCGGCAGATGGTCGCCAAGGCGGTCTCCGCGTACGGCGCCGACCCCACCCGTACGTATGGTTCATGACGAAGAGCGGCTACGTCTCCGGGGGCTTCGACGCCAACGAGGATCAGCTGAGGCCGGACTCCGTGGACGACTTCACCGCCTACCTCGCGGGCGCGACACGGCGCCTGGAGAAGGCGCACGGCATCAGGGTGAAGACGCTCGATCCCTTCAACGAGCCCAACACCGACTACTGGAGCACCGTGCTCGGCCCCGACGGGCAGCCCACAGGCGGTCGCCAGGAGGGCGCGCACATGGGCCCCGGGCTGCAGAGCGACGTCATCCGCTCGCTGGCCACGGCGCTCAGGAAGTCCAAGACCCGCGCGAAGATCTCCGCGATGGACGAGACCAACCCCACGAAATTCGCCGAGAACTGGAATTCCTACCCGCAGGAGGTGCGGCGCCTGGTCGACCAACTCAACGTCCACACCTACGGCACCGCGGGCCGCACCACGGTGCGCGACCTGGCGAAGGCGGCGGGCAAGCCACTGTGGATGAGCGAGGTCGAGGGGGAGTGGGACCCGGACGGGCAGGACTTCGAGGACATGAGGTCGGGCCTCGGCCTGGCCCAGCACATGATCGACGACCTGCGTGAACTGGAGCCCAGGGCCTGGGTGTTCTGGCAGCCCGTCGAGGACTACAACAACATGAGGCCCGGCGGTGAGAGCGCCAAGGGCGGCAACTGGGGCAGCATCCAGCTCCCCTTCGACTGCACGGCCGACGACACCCTGAAGACCTGCCCCATCAGGACCAACACCAAGTTCGACACCGCCCGCAACTTCACCCACCACATCCGTCCGGGAGACCGTCTGATCACGGTGGACGAAGCCTCCAGCGCGGCGGCGCTCGACGCGGACGGCGAGGGCGCGACGGTCGTCCACGTCAACTCCACCGGGGCGGAGCGGGCGGTGACGGTGGACCTGTCGAAGTTCGGGTCCGTCAGCCCGAACGCGACCGTGACGCCGGTCGTGACCAGCGCGGACGGCGCACTCGAACGCCAGGACCCGGTCCCGGTCGCCGCCGGGCGCGCCACGGTGACAGTCCCCGCCCAGTCGGTCACCAGCTTCGTCGTGGACGGAGTCTCCGGCCGTAGTTGAGACCCGGGGTCCTGACCTCCCGACCAAGATCTGTATTAGGTTAGCCTTGCCTGAGTTTCGCATCAGGGGAGGGGATTCCATGCTGACTTGGAACACGGAGGCGGGACGGGCTCGGTCGCCCTGGCCGCCAGGGCGACCGAAGTCCCGCCGGAGCCGCGCACGGGCCGAACGGCCCGAGACCGTGCGCCGCACGGCGCCGCCGTGGGGCGGTGCCGCATGAGCCTCATCGACCACCGGCACCGGCACCTGGAGCGGATCGCCGAAGTCAGAGCGGGCCGGCATGCCGAGAAGGTGGGCTACCCGATCCGCATCCGGGAGACCGAGGTCGTGCGCACCGCCATGGTCGGCACCGGCCTGCTGCGGGTGACCCTGGGCGGTCCCGGCACCGAGGGGTTCGAGGCCCACGCGCCCGACGAACACGTCAAGTTGCTGTTCCCGGAGCCCGACGGCACGCTGCGGCTGCCCGAGCCGAACGGGAACATGCTGCGCTGGCCGCGCCCCGCGCCCACCTCGCGCGAGTACACCGTGCGCCGCTACGACCCCGCCACCGGCGAGATCGACATCGACATCGCCCTGCACGACGGCGGCCTCGCCTCGCAATGGGCCCACGGCGTCCACGTGGGCTGCGTCCTGGACGTCGCCGGGCCGCCCGGCGGACTGATCGTCCCGCACGTCCACGACCGCTACCTCCTCGCGGGCGACCTCACGGCGCTGCCCGCCATCGCGCGCTGGCTGGAGGAACTGCCGAGGAACGCCAAGGGCTGGGCCTTCGTCGAAGTCGCCGACGCCACCCAGGAGATCGAGCTGTCCGCGCCCGAGGGCGTCGAGGTGCGCTGGCTGCACCGCGGCGACCGCCCGCCGGGCACCGGCGACGCCCTCGCGCGCGCCGTGACCGCGGTGACCGTGCCCGAGGGCGAGCGGCTCTACGTATGGGCCGCGGGCGAGGCGGGACAGCTCAAGCCGCTGCGCCGCTGGGTCCGCGACGACCTGCGGCTCGACAAGGCCGACCACGACATCACCGGCTACTGGAAGCGCGGCGTCGCCGACTTCGACGACGAGCACGAGCACGGCCATGACCACGGCCACGAGCACGTCCACCACTGACCGGACAGCCGAACGGGGGCGGGACAACGCCGCCGGACCAGGCGCGCCCTCCCGCACGAGCAAGGAGCAACGCATGTCCCTCCGCAGATCGTCGACCCTGGTCGGCGCCGTGGCGCTGGCCCTGGTCGTGACCGGGTGCGGGTCGTCCAAGAACGACTCGGACTCCGGCGGCAAGGGCGAGACCCGGGTGTTCGCCGCGGACAACGGCAGGATCACCATCCCGGCCCGCCCCGAGCGCGTGGTGGCGACGGGCTACGCCGTGCCCGCCATGATCGAGGCCGACGCGTCACTGGTCGGCATCTCCTCGTGGAAGCGCGGGGAGCCGCTGATGAGCGAGAAGGACCTCGCCACGTACAAGAAGCTCCCCAAGGTGGCGGGCGAGCTGGCGAAGGAGACCAACTACGAGGCCATCGCCGAGGCCGAACCCGACCTCATCGTCATCGGTGTGCCCGCCCCGGTCCTCGGCGACATCGACGTCAAACGCCTGGAGTCCATCGCCCCGGTGGTGGCGATCGGCCCGACCGTGCCGTCCGCGTGGCGCGAGCTGACCCGCAAGCAGTCCGACGCCGCGGGCTCCCTGAAGAAGTTCGACGCCGTGCAGAAGCTGTACGAGGCCAAGGCCGCGAAGCTCGCCAAGAAGTACGAAGGCGTGCTGCCCGAGCTCGACCTGGGCCACGTCGGGGCGTACGGCGAGGTCGCCAAGGGCACCTTCCAGCGCGAGTTCGGCAGCTCGTGGGGCACGAACATCGCCGAGGACATCGGCGCGAAGTACTACGGCAAGGTCAAGAAGCCCGGCCCCGGTTCGCACGCGGTCAGCGAGTACCCGTCCATCGAGGAACTGCCCGCCTCGCTCCGCGACGCCGACGCGATCACGTACTCGGTGCAGGCCGACGGCAGCGTCCCCAAGGCGGTGCGCTACGTCATGGACTCGAAGCTGTGGAAGAACCTGCCCGCCGTCAAGGCCGGGAAGACCTTCCCGCTGCGCTGCACCGAGGCCGCGACCTACGGGCAGGCCATGAAGACCCTGGACGCGATCGACAAGTCGTTCGCTCCGCTCCTGAAGCGGTGACGGCACCGGGCCGCGCGTCCCGGGCGACGGCACCGGGCCGCGCGTCCGGGACGACGGAACCAGGAGGCGGCGTGCCCGGCGCGAAGGCGCCGGGGCGTGGCACCTCACGCGTCGCCCTGCTCGCCGGCGGTCTCGTGCTCCTCGCGGTCGTCGCCGTGGTCGGCGTCGGCGTCGGCGCCCGCTCGGTGCCGCCCGCCGAAGTCCTCCGCGCGTTCTACGACTTCCGGGGCACCGACGACCACCTGATCGTGCGGGACGTCCGGGCGCCGCGCGCGCTCCTCGCCGTCGCCGTGGGAGCCGCGCTCGCCGTGGCGGGCGCCCTCATCCAGACGCTGGCCCGCAACCCGCTGGCCGAGCCCGGCATCCTCGGGGTCACCGCGGGCGCCGGGTTCGCCATCACGCTCGGCTCGGCGCTCGGCCTGACCGGCGGTCAGGCAGGCGAACTGGGCTTCGCCGTCGTCGGGTCCGTGCTCGCGGCGCTGCTCGTCGCCGCGGTCGGGCGCCGCTCGCCGCTGCGCCTGGTGCTCACCGGCGTGGCCCTGACCGCGGTCCTCGGCGGCGTCGCCATGGGCCTGCGGCTGATGCTCCCGGACGTCTTCGACTCCTACCGCTTCTGGTCGATCGGCTCCCTCGCGGCCCGCGAACAGGCGCCGCTCGCCCTGCCGTTGACGGCGATCGGGGTGTGCCTGGCCGGCGCGCTGCTGCTGAGCCGCGCCCTGAACGTCCTGTCGCTCGGCGAGAGCGTTGCCCACACGCTGGGCGCGGGCGTGGGCCGCGTGCGCTTCGCCGCGCTGGCCCTGATCACCGTGCTCAGCGGCGCGGCGACGGCCGTGGCCGGGCCGATCCTGTTCGTCGGCCTGATCGTGCCGCACCTGGTGCGCAGGCCCGCGGGGGGCTCGGTGCCGTGGCTGATCCTCCACTCGATGGTCGTCGGCCCGATCCTGCTGCTCGTCGCCGACATGGGATCCAGGGTGCTGCTGCCCACCGGCGAGGTGCCGGTCGCCGTCGTGACCGCGTTCCTCGGCGGCCCCATGCTGATCTGGGCCGTCCGCCGCCACGGGGCGGGGGCGCTGTGACCGTGCCCAAGGCCGTCGCTCCCACGCGGCGTCCGGGTGCCCTGGCCGGGCTCGGACTGCGCCCCGAACGCCGCACGGTGATCCTGGTCGCCGTGCTCACCGCCCTGATCCTCGGCCTCGGCCTGCTCGGGCTCTGCTACGGCGCGTCCTGGAAGAGCCCCGGCGAGGTCCTGGCCGCACTGAGCGGGGCGGAGCCCTCCGTCGTGATCCAGGACTGGCGGCTGCCCCGCGTGCTCGCGGCCCTGGTCTTCGGCGCCGCCCTCGGCGTGTCCGGTGCCCTGTTCCAGAACCTCACCCGCAACCCCATGGGCAGCCCGGATGTCATCGGCCTCGACGCCGGTGCCTACACCGGCGCCCTGGTCGCCCTGACCGTCCTGTCGGGCACGTCCGCGCAACTGGCCCTGGGCTCCGTGCTCGGCGGGCTCGTCGTCGCGGCCGTGATCTACGTCCTCGCCTACGACCGGGGGTTCTCCGGGCTGCGTCTGGTGGTCATCGGTGTCGCCGTCAACGCGATGGTGACCGCGCTCAACTCGTGGATCGTGCTGCGCGCCGAACTGGAGGTCGCCATCGCGGCGGTCGGCTGGAACGCGGGCTCGCTCAACGGCGTGGGCTGGGGCGACCTCGGCATCCCGTTCACCGTCATCGGTGTGCTCCTCGCCCTGATGGCGGCCCGCGCGCACGCCATGCACCAGGCGGCACTCGGCGACGCGGTCGCGGTGACCACCGGCGTCAGCCTCGACCGGCTGCGCCTGGTCATGGTCCTCGTCGGTGTCGGCTGCACGGCCACGGTCACCGCGGTCGCCGGACCGATCGCGTTCATCGCGCTCGCCGCCCCGCAGATCGGCCGCAGGCTCGCGGGTGCGCCCGGGGTGCCGCTGCTCCCCGCCGCGCTCACCGGGGCGGTCCTGCTCCAAGGCGCCGACCTGATCGCGCAGATGCTCCTCGCCCCCGTCGCCCTGCCCGTCGGAGTGGTGAGCACCGCGATCGGCGGCTGCTACCTGATCTGGCTGCTCACCAAGGAGGTGGCGCGCGCGTGACCGCACGCCTGACCGCGCGGGACATCACCCTGCGCTACGGGGACCGGGTGGTGTCCACCCACCTGAGCCTCGACGTACCCGACGGCGCCTTCACCGCCATCGTCGGCCCCAACGCCTGCGGTAAGTCCACCCTGTTGCGCGCCCTCGTCCGGCTGCTGCGGCCCGCCGCGGGGGAGGTGTGCCTGGACGGCCGTGACGTCGGCGGCTACGCCACCAAGGCGCTGGCCAAGCAGCTCGGGTTCCTGCCGCAGGACCCCCTCGCCCCGGACGACATCAAGGTTCGCCAACTCGTCGGCCGCGGCCGCTTCCCGCACCAGTCGCTCCTGGCCCTGTGGTCCCAGCGGGACGAGGACGCCGTCGTCGCGGCGATGGCCGCCGCCGGGGTCGAGGACCTGGCCGACCGGCCGGTGCAGGAGCTGTCCGGCGGTCAGCGCCAGCGGGTCTGGATGGCCATGGTCCTCGCCCAGGAGACGCCCTGTCTGCTCCTCGACGAACCGACGTCGTTCCTGGACATCACGCACCAGTACCAACTCCTCGGCCTCCTCGCGGGGTTGCGCGACGAGGGCCGCACGGTGATCGCCGTGCTGCACGACATCAACCAGGCCTGCCGGTTCGCCGACCATCTGATCGCCATGAAGGGCGGCTGCGTGGTCGCCGAGGGCGACCCCGGCGCGATCGTCGACGCCGCCCTGATCAAGGACGTCTTCGACCTGCCGAGCGTCATCGTCCCGGACCCGGTGACGGACACGCCGATGGTGGTGCCGACGCTGCGAGGGACGCCCCGGGCCGTGAGGAGCGCGCCGCGCGAGCCCCGGTGACCGGCCGGACCGACCCTGTGGGTGACGTGCGGCGCTGCCGCGTTCGGCTCGTTCCTGAGCGGTCGTACCCGGGCGGTCAGCCGGTGAAGAAGCGGATCATTTCCTGGGGCGTCGGGTCGTGGGTGACCGCGGAGGCGGCCGCGGCACCGCGGGGGAACAGATCTCGCTCGTACGCCGTGAGGGTGGTCTCGACGTCGTCGGGATGCGCGACGAGGGCCCGGCCGAGTTCGGCCCCGTCGAGCATGGCCACGTCGGCGCCCTCGCCGTTGGGCGTGGCGAGGTGGGCGGCGTCGCCGAGCAGGGTCGCTCCCGGCACCCGGTCCCAGTGGTGCCCGACCGGCAGGGCGGGCAGCAGGCGCAGGACGGGCGGGGTCTCGCAGGCCGTGATCAGGGCGGTGAGTTCCGGTGCCCGACCGGCGTCTCCTCGGCGATCCGCGCCGTGGCCGCGGCGACATCGGTGAAGTCGACGGTGGCGAACCAGTCCTGAGGCTTGGTCAGGGTGATGTGGGCGCGGAGCGTCCCGCCCTTCTCCCGGTGGGCCACGAACCACTTCCCCTGCTCGTGCGGGTCCAGGGCGACGAGCGTCCCGCCGCCGACGGCCTTCGCGGTGGCGGGATGCCGCGTCTCGGCGTCGTACAGGCAGGTCTCGACGAAGGCCCGGCCGACGTGCGCGGGCGTGGTCTCGGACAGCAGCGGCCGGACGCGTGACCAGGCGCCGTCCGCGCCGACCAGCAGCTGTGTGACGGTGGTGCTGCCGTCCGCGAAGGTCACCTCGTGGCGGCCTCCGCCGAGCGCGCGGACGCCGGTGGCCTTGTGGCCCCAGCGGACGGTGCCGTCGGGGAGCGCGTCGAGCAGGAGCTGACGCAGCTCGCCGCGCTGCACCTCGGGGCTGGTGCCCGTGCCGTCGTCGGACCTGTCGAACAGGACGGTTCCGTCACGGTCCCCGAGCCGTGTCGCTTGGCGGCCCTCCAGGACGAGCCCGCGGAACCCGTCCGTGGCCCCGGCCGCTTCGAGGGCGAGCCGGCCGTTGTGCCCGTGGATGTCGAGCATCCCGCCCTGCGCGCGGTCGGGGATGACTCCGCCTCGTGGATCGCGACCGGGACGCCGTGGAGGTGCAGGACGCGGGCCAGTAAGAGGCCGCCGAGTCCGGCGCCGATGACCGTGACGGGCGTGTGCATGGGGCTCCTTGTGTGCCGTACGGGTGCCGGGTGGGCGCCGGCGGGATCGGGGGAGGGGGCGGGATCAAGGGAGGGGAGCAGGTGCTGGAAGGAGGGCCCTGCCCGGCCGCGCGCCGGGTCAGGGCCCTTGAAGCGGACGGCTCGGACGACTCGGAGGGCTCAAGCAGCTCAGAAGGCTCAGTCAGCTCAGACGATGACGACCCGCCGCCCCCGCGTGTGCCCGGCCTGGCTGTCGATGTGGGCCGCCGCGGCCTCGGCGAGTGCGTACGTCCTCTCGACCGGGATGCTGAGCCTGCCCCGGGCGATGAGGTCGCAGGCCTCGGCGAGCGCGGCGGGCACGTCCCCGGTCACGCCGGAGAACCGGGCACCGTGCTCCGGCGCGCCGAGGTCGGCGATGGAGACCACGGTCCGCGGGTCCCCGGTCAGTTCGACCAGCTCGCGGATCACGCCCGCGCCCGCCAGGTCGAGCGCCGCGTCGACCCGGCCGAGCCCCCGCACCCGCTCGACCCAGCCGTCTCCGTACGTCGTGGCGAGGGCGCCGAGGCCGCGCACGTACTCCTGGTTCGCGGCCCCCGCCGTGGCGATCACCGTGATGCCGCGGTCGCGGGCGATCTGCAGGACCGCCGAACCGACGCCCCCGGAAGCACCGCTGACCAGCAGGGTCTGTCCGGGCCGCACACCGGACTGGCCGATGACGCGCAGCGCGGTCTCCACCACGGAGGGGTATCCGGCCGCCTCCTCGAACGTCAGCCCCTCGGGGATCGGGGCCCAGGCCGAAAGGACGGCGAACTCGGCATAGGTGCCCGAGCCGCGCCCGAACACGAGGTCGCCGACCTCGACCCCCGAGACGCCCGCGCCGACCTCGTCCACCACCCCGGCGGCGTCCTGGCCGACCCCGGCGGGCAGCACGACCGGGCGGACGTGCTGGAACTGGCCTTCCCTGATGCGCCAGTCGACGGGATTCACCCCTGCCGCCCGCACGGCGACGCGTATCCGGCCGGGGCCCGGGTCGGGCACCTCGGCGTCGGTGAGTCGGAGAACGTCGGGACCGCCGAACTCGGCGAAGCTCACTCTCTTCATGCCGCCGACCGTAACACTAACGGTTAGTGTTTTGTAACCGTTACGGATGCGCACCTGATAGCGTCACTTCATGACCACGCCGACCGGACGCCGTGAGCGCAAGAAGGCCGCGACGCGCCAGAAGATCGCCGACACCGCCCTGCGGCTCTTCCTCGACCGCGGGTACGACGCGGTGGGGATCCGGGACGTCGCCGCCGAGGCCGACGTGGCCGTCACCACGCTCTTCTCCCACTTCGCCTCGAAGGAGGCCCTGGTCTTCGAGCGGGACGGCGACTTCGAGCAGCGCCTCACGCGGGCGGTCACCGACCGGGCCCCGGACGACCCGTTCGTCCCCGCGCTGCGCCGCGAGATCCACGCCATGGTCCGGCACTGCACGGCCGACGGCGCCGCCCCGGTCTACCGCATGATCGACGAGTCGCGTGCCCTGCGGGAGTACGAGGAGTCGATGAGGCTGCGGCACGCGGAGTCGCTGGCCGCGGCCCTCATCGCCGATCCCGGTCTGACGCGGAGCGACACGGCCTGCCGGACCCTCGCGAGGTTCGTGATCGCCGCCTACGCGCTGGCCCGGGACGCGGCCGACCCGGAGGCCGCCGTGGACGAGATCTTCGAGATGATCGAGGCGGCCTGGGCGGTGGCCTGACGTCCTGTCAGGAGCCGGCCGGACCTGTGATCGGCCATGGGCCCGGCGGGGGGCGAGGGCCGCGACCGGTGGCGGGTGAGGGGCGCGGGGCAGGGGCGGGCGAGAGGAGCCACTACCGCGCGGAACGTGAAGCGCGGCAGCCCCTGCTCGGGATCCAGCGCGGGCCGCGTACGCGCGGACGTCCGCGTCGGGATCGGGCGACGCCTCGGCGAGGGCGGGGACGGCCGGGTCGGCCAGCCCGTGCCGCCGGGCGTGACCTCGGCGTGCCCCAGGGGCCCGCCGGTCAGCGCCTCCAGGGGCCGGAACACGTCCGTGTTCTCCAGGTCGCGGCCGAGAAGTTCACCACCCACGTTCAGGAGCAGACAGGGCAGGTCCAGGGAGAGCGGAAGCCCGTTGAGGTGCCGCAGTCGCTCGATACAGAGCACGTCGGTGGGCACCACGTTGACCTGGCACATGCCGACGAGCGTGCCGTCCTGGGCGATGGCGTAGTGGTACCCCTCGCCGCTCGCCCACTTCGACTCCGACCGCGTGAGGAAGTCCCGGGCGGGCTGCTCACTGTGCTCGGCGACCCACGGCTCCCACGGGCGCAGATGGCTCAGGGACTCCTCGACCAGCGCGAACGCGGCAGCGAAGTCGCGCTGCCCCCGGCCAGCGGCGCAGGGTGAAGTCGCCGCACTCGATGAGGGGGCTCGGTCGTCGTACGACGGCCATGACTGTTGCGAAGGACCCTTCACCGCAACGGAGTTCGAGCCCGCGCGGCCGAGAAAACGGTTCGCGTCGGCGTCGGGCGAATGGGACGATCCGCGAGGTTCCTTCCGAGAGGTAGCTGTGATGTCCGTTGCCGCGTCCCAGTCGTCCGAGTCCGCCTCCGCTCCGGTCGTCCGCACGGCTGCCGGTGCGGTGCGTGGCAGCCGGGAGGAGGGCGTGGCCGTGTTCCGGGGCGTCCCGTTCGCCGAACCACCCGTCGGAGAGCTGCGGTTCGCCGCACCCCGGGCGGTGCGCGAGTGGGACGGGGAGCGGGAGGCCGTCGCGTACGGGCCGCCACCGCCCCAGGCCGGAGTGTTCGGGATGGACGCGCTGTCGCAGGCGGCACCCGGGGACGACTGGCTGACGGCGAACGTCTGGTCGCCCGATCCGGGCGCGGGTGCGGGGCTGCCGGTGATGGTGTGGATCCAGGGCGGCGCCTATGTGATCGGCATGTCCGGGCTGCCCGAGTACGACGGCGGCCGTCTCGCGCGCGAGGGCGGCGTCGTCGTCGTGACGTTCAACTACCGCGTCGGGATCGAGGGGTTCGCGCAGATCGACGGGGCACCGGCCAACCGGGGCCTGCTCGACCAGGTCGCCGCGCTGGAGTGGGTGCGCGACAACATCCGGGCGTTCGGCGGGGACCCGGACCGGGTCACCGTCTTCGGCCAGTCGGCGGGCGGCGGATCGGTCGCCGCGCTCTTGGTGATGGACCGGGCGCGGGGGCTGTTCCGGCGGGCCGTCGCGCAGAGCGTCCAGGGCACGTACTTCTCCCCGGAGCTCGCCGCCGACGTGACGGTCGCCTGCGCCGCCGAGCTGGCGCTGCGGCCCACGGCAGCGGACCTGGCCACCGTCGACCCGGTCCGGCTCGCCGCCACCGGCGACGCCGTCACCGCGAAGATCTCCCAGTGGGCGGAGCGCTGGGGCCGCCCCGCCCACCGGACGATCCCGTTCGCCGCCGTCGTCGACGGCGACGTCCTGCCCACCACGCCCTGGGAGGCGCTGGCCGCGGGGTCCGCCCGGGACATCGAGCTGATCGCCGGCCACGCGCGCGACGAGCACCGGCTGTTCGGCGCGATCGACGGCACGCTGGGCCAGGTCACCGAGGAGCAGGCCGAGGCGGCGCTGAGGATCCTCGCCCCCGCCCCCGACGGCCCCCGGCGCTACCGCGACGCGCTCCCCGACGCCGGACCGGACGAGCTGTACGAACGCGTCCACGCGGACTGGCTGTTCCGCATGCCCTCCCTGCGTCTCGCCGAGGCTCAGATCCAGGGCGGAGGCCGCGCCCACGTCTACGAACTGACCTGGTCCGCACCGGGCATGGGTGGCGTCCTCGGGGCCTGCCACGGCCTCGACGTGCCGCTCGTGTTCGGCAACCTGACCCACGGGCAGACCGCAGGGCTGCTCGGCGAAGGCCCCTCAGCGCAGGCCGAGTCGCTGTCGGCGCACATCCGGGGCGCGTGGACGGCGTTCGCCACCCACGGCGACCCGGGCTGGCCCGCGTACGACAGCGCACGGCGCCTGACCCGGCTCTTCGACACCCACCCGACCGTCGCCCCCGACCCGGAGAAGACTTCCCGCCTGCTGTGGCAGGACCACACCTTCGCGGCCCTGCCGCTGTTCGGCCAGTAGCGGCATGTGGACGCCGTGACGCGGCTCGTGGCGCGGCGGGTGAGTGATCCGCACACCGTCGCGGATCTGACCGCCGACGTCTTCCTCGCGGTGGGCGACTCCGCGGACGGATACCGTCCCGGGCTCGGCAGCGAGGCGGCCTGGCTGGTCGGGATCGGCCACAGCATCGTCCGCGCCGAGTACCGGCGCAGTTCGCGGCAGGCCGGACCCGGGGCCCGGATCGCGGGGCGGCGACTGCTCGACGACGACATCGCGCGGCTCGAGGAGACAAGGCCGCACCCTGCGACCCGATCCCGCGCACACACCCGCCCCAGACTGCGCCGACGCACCTGCGCCGGCCCGTCGGCGGACAGCACGGCGTGCTCGAACGCCTCGGCGTGGAGGACATTGACGTCCGCGTCGGCGAACGCACCGCGCCACTCGTACGTGATCGTCATGGGCGCGGCGCAGGCCGACGGCAGGAAGGAGCGGACTCCGTAGGATTCCCGGATGCCAAGCACCGAACACCGCCTGCAGGGCCCGCGCGTCGCCATACGGCGCGTCCGCCGTGAGGACTACGCCGAGATCGCGGCGCTGACGCGGGCCAGCGCCGACATGCTCGATCGCTGGTTGGGCGCGCGCGAGAACACCGCGGCCGCCTTCGAGCAGCGCCTCGCCCGGTTCGAAGAGCCCACCCACGAGGGCTTCGTGGTCTGTCTGCGCGCCACCGGGGAGATCGTGGGCGGCGTCAATGTGAACAACATCGTCCGGGGCAGCCTCCAGAGCGGCACTCTCGGATACACCGCCTACGCGTCCACGACCGGCCACGGCTATATGACGGAAGGCCTCGGGCTCGTCGTCCGGATCGCCTTCGGCCCGATGGAACTGCACCGTCTCGAGGCGAACATCCAGCCCGACAACACCGCCTCCTTGAACCTCGTCCGACGCCTGGGCTTCCGACGCGAGGGCTACTCGGCCGCGTTCCAGTTCGTCAACGGTGCATGGCGGGACCACGAGCGCTGGGCCCTCACCGCCAGATGACCTACGACGCGGCGGTGACGGCGCGCCGGTACGCGCGCGGCGGGACGCCCCGGCGGCGTACGAACTGTTCGCAGAGGACGGCCGCGCTGCCGTAGCCCACGCGGTGGGCGAAGGAGCGTTTGCTCATCGTGGCGCGGCGGGCCGGTTCCGCGACGGGGAGCGGCTCGTGGAGGTTCGCGCGGGACCAGGCGAGGATGTCGGCGCTCGACACCGAGCCGCACGTTCGCGTCCGTCGCCAGCGGCCCCAGCCGGTCGGCGCGCGGGCGAAGTCGAAACCGGGGAAGGCCGCCCCGCGAGGGGTGAACACCTCGCACACGACACCGACGGCGAGCATGCGGACTCCGGGCGGGGCCCACGCGGCGATGGACCTGAAGGGCGGCACGGGCGCGATGTGGCGCGCGGGGCGGTGATCCCGGGGCCGCAGGCAGCCCTGCCCCTCGGGACGTGCGGGCCCGCACCGGGGGCGATACACCTAGTGGCCGTCGCGCATCCGGAGGACGTACGCGGCGGTCAGCGCGACGGTCCGGTCCTCGTCCTCGGTCAGGTCCGTGAGGGCGCGTGCCGCCTCGGCCCCCGGGATCTCCGCGAGTGCCTGGGTGAGGCGCAGTCGCGCGGGCGCGTCCACGGCGTCGTCGGCGAGCAGGTCGACGAGCCTGGCCGTGATCCGCTCGGCAGACGCGGGCCCGCTCGCCAGCGCGCTGAGGGCGTCGGCCGCGTCGACGTCGTTCGCCTGCGCGACGACCATGTCGACGAGCGTCGGCACCGCGTCGGCGACCCCGCGGGCCCCGAGCGCCAGCGCCGCGCACCTGCGGACCACGAGGTCGGCGCTCGCGAGGGCGTCCCGTAGCACCGCGGTCGCCTCGGCGTGCGGGATCTCGGCGATGGACTGGACGGCACGCTCGCGCACGTCGGCGACCGGTGAACCGAGAGCCTGAGCCAGGAGCGGCAGGCCGCCGTCGGCCGATTGCGCCAGCGCCCAACGGAGAGCCCCGGCGACGCTCGGGTCCGACTCGCGCAGCACCGCCTCGACCAGGGCCTCCACGGGCACCGGAACCCCGTCGACCGAGGACAGGGCGGCGCGCTGACGCTGCCCCGGGCTCTGCGACCCCAAGGCCTGGAGGAGCGCCACGGTCTGCAGGACGTCCCCCCAGCCGGCGGGCTCCGCGGCACCGATCCGCCGGAGCCGCGTGAGCAGCGCCGTCTCCTGCGCGATGCGTTCGCGCGTCCGGTGCACGAGGTCGGCGATGAGGGAGGCGGGCGTGAAGCAGGGGTCGTCGAGCGCGGACCCGACCTCACGCAGCGAAAGCCCCAGCGCCCGCAGGCTCTCGATGTGGAAGATGCGCCGGATGTCCTCGGCCGCGTACTCCCGATAGCCGCCGCCGGTGCGCCCCGTCGGCCGCAGCAGGCCCAACGACTCGTAGTGCCTGAGCATGCGGGCGCTGACCCCCGACCGCCGGGCCACCTCACCGATCAGCACTGCGCCTCACCCCTCACGTCTCACTCCTCCTGAATCGCCGTGCCGAGAACCATGACGCGCTTCGCCTCTTCGAGCGCGAACGCGAAACCGGCGTCCGGATCGCGAGCCAGCCGCTCCGTGGCGATCGCGTGCTCGCGCACGCGCGGGTCGGGAGCCGTCGTCGCGGCGCGCAGAGTCGGCGCAGCCGCATCACCGAGCGCGATCAACGCCCGGCTGAGACTCAGCTGCGTCTCGTGTCCGCCGCGCCCCAGCTGCGTCGCGAGCACCGTGGCCAGCCCGGCCTCCGCGCCTTCCGGTACGAGCACGACGGCCGCCCGCCAAGCGCTCCGCGCCACCTCGTCGTCGGCGTCGGACAGGAGCGCCCGCGTGAGCGCGGGCCAGGCCCGCCCGTCGCCGATCTTGGACAGGGTGTGCAGCGCCTGGCTCCGTGCCTGCGCGCGCTCCGAGCGGAGTTGCAGGAGCAGTGCCGGAACCGTCAGGGACGCCGCGTGGCGGGTGAGGGCCCACGTCAGCATTTCGCGTACGGAGAAATCGGGCTCGATCCCGCACCGCTCGACGAGCTTGTCCAGGAAACGCGGGTCGGGGTTCGTGCCGACCGCGAGCGCCGCCCGCAGCCGCAGGGACGAGTCGCAGTCCTCAAGGCCCCTGAGGGCTCGCGTCGCATCCGTGTCCTGTGTCGGCAGGGTCATCGGGACCACCTCCTTGGCGCAGTGATGACCTTGACCGCAGTGAAGACCTTGTCACGGTGTCAAGGTCAAGCGCGCCGCGGCTGAGCTCCGCTCGCGAAGGCGAGTAGGTGCGGCACCGCCTCGCGCAGGCTCCCGACGTGGCGGTGCGCGCCGGCCACCGCGAAGGGAGCGTTGACGCCCCACACGGTCATCCCGGCCCGGAGCCGGGCCTTGACTCCGGCCGGCGGCCACCTCGTGGACGGTGGCGGGGGCGAGGCCGTAGCGCGCGGCCCACGCCTTCCGGGCCTGGCGCTGGTTCGCGACGGCGTCGATCAACGTGCCGTCGACGTCGAACAGCCCGTACGCAGCGGAACGGGGCTGTGCGAGGTCGCTGGTCACGGGTCGATCATGCCATCAGCCCGCGGGGCGGCAGGCTCCCGCCCGTTGAGCCGTCGCCCGCCCGTCGGACTCCTCGGACCTCAGGCTCCCGCCTTGTCGTCCTGTCGGCGCACCGGCTCGTTCACCGCGCGCGTCCTGGCGCCATCGAGCTCGGCCGGCTCGGCCGTCACCTCGGCGACTGTCCTTTTGTCCGTCGTCCCGGCCACGCCGGCCTCCTGTCCGTCCTGGGCGGGTTCACCCCAGTGCGGAAGTCGGCGCGGTCGTCCTCGGGAGAGTCAGGAGAAGTCGAGGACCAGCCTGCCCCGCAGCCCGCCGGACTCCAGCATGCGGTGGGCCTTGGCCGCCTCGTCGGCGGGCAGCACCTCGGCCACGCGCAGCGTCAGGGTGCCGTCCTCGGCCTGGCGGCGCAGCGTGTCGAGGCGCTCGGTGTCGGTGAGGGCGTCGGCCACCATCACCGGATGCACCCGGATGCCGCGCGCGGCCGGTCCGGACCAGCCCCGCAGCTCGGCCAGCGCCCCGCCGTCGGCGACGGCGGGCACCGTGTCGGTGGTCTGCAGGGAACCGTCCACGAGGCCGGGGACACCGTCGGGGGCCAGTGCGCGGATGCGGTCGGCGACCCCGGAGCCGCGCTCGACGACGTGGTCGGCGCCGAAGCCGCGCACCGCCTCGACGTCGTGGCGGGCGGCGTCCGCGATCACGGTCAGGCCGTCGGCCTTCGCCAGCTCGACCGCGTACCCGCCGACGGCACCCGCGGCACCTGTCACGGCGACGGTCCCGCCGTGCGGCAAGGCCAGCGCGTCCAGGGCGAGGCGCGCGGTCATGGCGTTCATGAGGAGGGTGGCCGCGGCGGGGAAGTCCGCGCCCTCGGGTGCCGGAACCACGGACGCTGCCGGGACGACGATCCGCTCGGCGTAGGCCCCGCCGCGCGGGCCGGTGAACAGGACCAGGGCGACGACCCGTTGACCCACGCGGAGCCGGTCGTCAGCCCCGGGGCCGACCTGGTCGATCACTCCGGCGGCGTCCATGCCGGGCACGAACGGGGGCCGCCGGTCGGGCATGCGGACGGCGTGGCCTCCGGTACGCAGCATCACGTCCGTGGGGTTGACGGCGGCCGCGTGCACGCGGATGCGGACCTCGCCGGGGCCCGCCTGCGGTTCGGGCAGATCCAGGACCCGCAGTGCTTCCGGGCCGCCGTAGTCATGGACACCTATGGCTCTCATGCCGCCCTGCAACTCCGGGTGTCCGGACGGTATTCCGCGCGGGTCGACCAGGGCCTGTCCGACGGGTCGAGTGTCCTCCGGGCGCGGGACCGCCCCGGTACGGGGGCGTACGCCGTACCGGGGCGGGAAGGATCAGGTCTTTACTACGGCCAGTACACCGACTTGAACAGGCGCAGCGGCCCGTCCTGGGAGCCCGCGACCATTTTTGTGTAGGGGCCGTCGCACCCGTCTTCCGTGAAGAGCCACACCGTCTGCACGGTGCTGTTGATGGGACTGAAGGCGTTCAGCAGTGGCTTGTCTTCGACCTGGGGGATCTGGTGGCAGACCTCCGTCTTAGGGCTGACGATCTCTCCGTAGTTCGTTTGGCCGGGGAGACCCCACTGGTACTTGAAGATGCCGGCGGCGTCGGCGTGGGCCGCCGAGGTGGGGATCGTGACGGCGAGGGCGAGGGCGCCGAGAGCGGCGCCGACGGTATGGCGAAGACGCATGGGGGATTCCCTTGCTTGGCGGACGTTGACCGGCGGCCAACCATCCAGTGGGAATCTTGTCCCCTGGCCGGGCACCTGTTGAGTGATCGTTTCAGCGCAAAGGAGTGATCCCGGGGCGTGCGGAGGTGTCATCTGCAGAAGGAGTGCAGGGTTGGGCGCTCCGCCATCCGAGTCACCTCCCGATGCGCGCCGGTGGGTCAGGAGTGCAGCCACAGGTAGAGGGCGGCGACGGTGGCGTGAAAGACGTACGCCCTCTTGTCGAAGCGCATGGCCACGGCCCGGTGGATCTTCAACCGGTTGATCATCCGTTCGACTTCGTGCCTGCGCGTGTAGCGTGCCGCATCGAATCCGGTGGGCCTGCCCCCGTTGCTGCCCGGGCGTTGCCGGTGGGCCCGTTGGTCGCGGCGTTCGGGCATGGTGTGCTTGGTCTGCCGACGCCGCAGATACCGGCGGTTGCGGCGGGAGCTGTACGCCTTGTCACCGGCGAGATGGTCCGGCCGGGTGCGGGGGCGACCACCGGCCGGGCGGAGCACGCGAATGCGCTCCAGGACCGGGATCATCTGCGGGGCATCGCCCCACTGCCCTGGCGTGAGCAGCATCGCCAACGGCCGCAGCGCGCCCTCACCGACCGGGTGGATCTTCGTCGTCAAGCCGCCGCGTGAGCGGCCGAGGGCTTCGTCGGGCCGGTGCTGGGCAGGCCGGGTTCGTTTGCCGGGCTTGTGCGGTGCCTGTCGGCGGGCACCGGCCGCGTGCTGGTGAGCGCGGCACACGGTCGAGTCCACGCTCACCGACGACCAGTCGATACGTACTCCGGCGTCGGCTACTTGCTGCTCGGCATGGACATCGAGAAGGCCACCGGCCGCACCTGGCACGTCGAGGTGCGCGAGCGGCTCCTGAAGCCGCTCGGGCTGCGGCACACGTACCACCCGGACGACTCGGCCCGCATCAGGACGCCGCACGCCCGCGGCTACCAGCGCTTCGCCACCGAGCCCGAGCTGGTGGACGTCACCCTCCTGAAGGGCGCCAACGCCTCGGGCGGCCTGGTCGGTACCACCGCCGACCTGAACCGCTGCTTCCACGCCCTGCTCGCAGGCAAGGTCCTGAAACCCGCTCAGCTCAAGGAGATGGAGCGCACCGTCCCACTGAACAAGGAGTTCCAAGTGCCCTACCCCGGGGCGCGCTACGGCCTCGGACTCCTGAAGGGCAGGCTGCCGTGCGGGGGCTGGTACTGGAGCCACGGCGGGGACGAACTCGGCTATACGAGCCGCGACGCCGTCAGTGACGACGGGAGCGTCGCCGTCACCGCCTCGATGTCCACCGAGTGGAGCACGTCGGCCGCGGACACCCTGCCCCAGCACCGGGCCGTGACGCGCATGGTCACACGGGCGCTGTGCGACCGGCGCAACTTGCCATAGCAGCAACATTAGTTGTCGATCTGGCGCTCGTCGTCACAACCTGATGTCCGGCCGACGGGCCCTCGTACACCATCAGGAGGACAGGCGATGAACACCCGCGAAGACGTCGCAACGGCACCGGTCACGGGCGGCGACGCGCCGCTCAACAACCGTGTCCACCACGTCCGCTCCGACGAGTTGGACGGCTACGCAGCCATCAGCGGCGGCACGGTCGGCTCCAGGAGGCTGTGGATGGGGCGGGTCGAGAACCCGCCGCTGAGCGCGACGGACAACCATCACCACGGCGCGTCGGAGGCGGGGATCTACGTGGTCAGCGGCCACCCCGTGTTCGTCTTCCACGACGGTACGCAGGAGGTGCGGATCACCGCGGACCCCGGCGACTTCGTGCTCGTGCCGCCGTTCGTCCCGCACCGTGAGGAGAACCCCGACCCGGACGAGCCCGTGGTCGTCGTGATCGCGCGGACCACGCAGGAACCGATCAAGGTCTCGGTGCCCGAGCTGTACCAGCACACCGGCGCGGAAGCACAGCCGTAGCCCCGAGCCGCGGTGTCCATCCGGCCTGCCCCCGTTCTCGAAGGGGGCCGGCCGGATGGGCCGTTGCCTGCGGTGTTCCTAGCCTCGGGGCATGATCATTCGTCGATTGTTGTGGTCAGTCGGCGCGTTGGCGCTCGCTGCTTCGGCGCTGCCGTCCGCGGTGGCATCGGCACTGCCCCGCCCCGCCGCCGAGGGCCGGCCCGCGCAAGGCGACGCCGGACAGCGCGAAGCCCCGCACCCCGGGCAGCGCGAAGCCCTGCAACGGGACGCCGACGCCCTGCGCGACGCGGGCGTCACGGGCGTGGCCGTGCGCCTCGAAACCCCGCGCGGCTCCTTCGAGGCCCGGTCCGGAGTGCGCGACCTGAAGACCGGGCGACCGGTCCCGCGGGACGGCTACCTGCGGCTCGGCAGCATCACGAAGACGTACGTCGCCACCGTCGTGATGCAACTCGTGGGCGAGCGGCGGCTTTCCCTCGACCAGTCGGTGGACGAGATCCTTCCCGGTGTCGTCTCCGGCTCCGGGAACGACGGGCGCGCCCTCACCGTCCGCGATCTGCTGCGGCACACCAGCGGTCTGTACGACTACACGCGCGACGTCTTCCCCGACCCCAGCGCCCGGACCTACTTCGCCAAGCGTCGGCAGACCTACCGGCCCGAGCAGTTGGTGGCCCTGGCCGTGCGTCACGAGCCGGAGTTCGCCGCGGGCAAGGGCTGGGCCTACTCCAACACCAACTACGTGCTCGCCGGAATGATCATCGAGAAGCTGACCGGCCGGACCTGGGAACGGGAGGTCGAGGACCGCGTGCTGCGCCCCCTCGGGCTGCGGCGGACGGACACCGGCACGTCGCCGTTCCTGCCGGGCCCGCACACGGTGAACTACCAGCAGTTCGCCGCGGGCGGCCCGAGGATCGACACCACGTACCCCTACCGCCCCTTCGACAGCGGCGCCGACGGCTCGATGACCGGCACGGCACACGAGGCGAACCGCTTCTTCTCCGCCCTCGCCGCAGGACGCCTCCTCGGGCCCGCCGAGCTGGCCGCCATGCGGACCACCGTCCCGGTGCCGCCGGACAGCGGCCACCCGGCGGGGACCGAGGACGGCCTCGGCCTCTTCTCCACCCCGCTGTCCTGCGGCGGGAGCTACCTCGGGCACGGGGGCAGCGGCTTCGGCTACGTCATGCGGACCGCCACCACCCCGGACGGCAGGCGCACCGTCACCGTCTCCGCGCACAGCCGCTCGGCGGAGCCGAAGGCCGCGGCCCGGCAGGAGGACGTCCTGCGTGAGCTGGTCGACAACGCTCTGTGCCGCAGCGCGGGGTGACGGGCCGCGCGGGCCCCAGCCGTGTCACGGGAACGTGAGGGTCCCGTCCTTCGGGATCACCAGGTACCAGCGCAGCGACGTGTCGTCGTACGGGCCGCAGGCCAGCACACGGACGTCGACGGGGTCCGGTGCGAGCAGCGGGAAGTACATCGGGCGCACGTCGTCCTCCGGGGCCGGCTCCGTCGGCGCGGGTGCCGGGGCGTCCCAGAACGCCGCGACGCCCGGAGCGGCGCGCACCGTCCCGACGACCTCGTCGAGGCGGGTGTTGTCCGGCCAGCGCTGCCAGGCCAGGCGCAGCCGGGTGAGCAGCGGCACGGCCCAGCTGCTGTCCCAGTCCCGCAGCTGGTAGCGGGCCTCCTGCGAGAACGCCCAGGTCATGACGTTCGCGCCGGGGCGCACCAGCCAGGGGCAGTGGCGGGCGGCGACGGTGTTGGCGTCGACCACGTCCCAGGCCTGGTCGCAGAGGAAGCTGACGTGGCGCTGCTCGCGCATGAGCTGGACGAGCGCGGGGTCGAGCGCGCCGCCCGATCCGGTCCCTGGCCCCGCGCCTTCCTCCGTCCCCGCGGGTGCCGTGTCGGGGCGGCGCGCCGGGGGCTCGTGGCCCGTGCCCCGGTGCAGTGCGGCCGTCTGGCGCGGGGACAGATCCAGGATCCGGGCGATCCCGGCGATCATCTCGCGGCCGTACCTGCGGTCCTCGCCCTTCTCCAGCGCCCGGTACCAGCGCTCGGAGACGCCGAGCAGCAGCGCGATGTCGAGCTGTGTGAGGTAGCTGCGGTGGCCGCGCGCGGGTGCGATGCCGGGCACCCGTGCGGGGTCACGGGCCATGCGCCAGGAGCGGAGCATGCGGCCGAGGTCCTCGCGTCGCGCGTTCGTCAAGGGTAAAGACCTCGCAAAGATGATGGGGCTGATCAGGGGTTTTTCGGTACGGGCGGTGGATTCGCGGCCTTTCGGCGCAGGTGGCAGGATCGCATGCCGGACTCCCTCACCGGAACCTCATGGTTCCGGAACGCCACCGTTCCGATCTTGGGCGCGGTACGACGTCCAGGGTGGGCCCGGTCGGCACGGCCGGCGGCGCCAACGACGCTCCGCCACCGACCCCGCGCCCTGACCTACGGAGAAACGACCGATGACCTACTTCCTGCCGGAAACCGACCCCGTCCTGACCGCAGCGCGCGGTCTCGCCCTCGTCCACCCCGACAAGGTCGAGGTCAACGCCGCGCCGCTGTTCCTGCGGGCCCGCGCCCCGCACCCCGACCGGCGGGTGGCGCTGGTGTCCGGCGGCGGCTCGGGGCACGAGCCGCTGCACACCGGTCTGCTCGGACGCGGCGGTCTGGACGCGGTGTGCCCCGGTGAGGTGTTCGCCTCCCCGCACAACCGGCAGATCTACGAGGCCGGTGTCGCCGCCGCCAGGAGCGAGGGCGTCCTCCTGATCGTCAAGAACTACACGGGCGACGTGATCAACTTCCAGATCGCGGCCGAGCGTCTGCGGCACGACGGCATCCCGGTCGCCACCGTCCTCGTCGACGACGACCTGGCCACCGACGCCGCCGACAGCGCCACCGGCCGCCGCGGCACCGCCGCGACCGTGGTCGTGGAGAAGCTGCTCGGCGCCGCCGCCGACCGGGGCGCGTCCCTGGTGGAACTCCAGGAGCTCGGCACCCGCGTCGTGGCCCGGTCCCGCAGCATCGCCGTCGCGGCCCGCGCCCAGACCTCGCCCACGACGTCGGCGCCCGCCTTCACCCTGGACGCCGGAGTCCTGGACTACGGCGTCGGCATCCACGGCGAGCGCGGCACCCGCACCATCGCGAGGCCCCCGGTCGACGACCTCGTCCGGCGGATGGCCGACGACCTGCTCGACGCGCTTCCGGCGGGCCCCGACGAGGTCCTTGCCCTGGTCAACGGCCTCGGCGCCACCACCGACCTCGAACTGCACGCCGTGAGCGTCCTGCTGACCGAGCGGCTCGCCGAGCGCGGCCTGCGCCCCGTCCTCACCGTCGCGGGGACCTACACCTCCGCCCTGGACATGTCCGGGTTCTCGCTCACCCTCACCCGCCTCGACGAGGGCTGGGCGGACCTGTGGACGGCACCGGCCGAAACGCCCCTCACCCTGCCCCGTCCCCTGGGCGCCGACAGTGCCGCCACGGCACCGGAGCGGTCCGCGACCACCACCTCGGTCGCCGAGCCCGCGCCCGCCCTCGCCGCCGGCAGCCGCGAAGTGCTCGACCGCTACGCGGACATCGTGGCCCAGGTCCGCGACAACCTCACCAAGCTCGACCAGCTCGTCGGCGACGGCGACTTCGGCGACAACCTCTCCGGCGGCGTCCGGCGCGCGGTGAAGCTCGCCGACGAGTCGGGCGCCGACGGCGTGGCCGCGCTCGCCGAGGCGTTCCTCAACGACGTCGGCGGCACCAGCGGCCCCCTGTTCGGCCTGCTCTTCCAGCACCTGGCGGCCGCCGAGCCCGGCGCCGGGCGGGCGCCGTCCGTCGCGGCCCTCGCCGAGGCCACGGCGGGCGCGCAGGCCGCGATCCACCGCGTGGGCGGGGCGCAGGTGGGCGACTGCACCATCGTCGACGCGCTGGCGCCCGCCGCCGAGTCCCTGGCCGCCGCGGCCGAGGGCGGGCCCGCGGACGGTTCGGAGAACGCGCAGGCGCCGCTGACCACCGCCGCGCAGGCCGCGATCCGCGGCGCCCTCTCCACCGCTTCGCTGCGTCCCCGGCGCGGCCGCGCGAGCTACGTCGGCGACCACGCGCTCGGCGTGCCGGACCCGGGCGCGCTCGCCGTCGCCCTGCTCTTCGTCGCGCTCGCCGACATCCACGAGCCCACGATGGCCACCCGTCTCCCCGCCCCCGGGTACGTGACCGTGCTCTGACCCGGCCCGGCCGGATACCGCCCTGCCCAGGTGAGCCGTGTCTCACCTGGGCAGGGCCACTTGTCTATGCAACGAGTTGCATAGAAGGATTCGGGCATGGCGCTCGAGCACGCGATCCTCGTCTCCCTCCTTGAGAAGCCGGGCTCCGGTTATGAGTTGGCCCGGCGCTTCGACCGGTCCATCGGCTACTTCTGGGCCGCGACCCACCAGCAGATCTACCGCGTCCTCAAGCGCATGGAGAACGACGGCTGGGTCGACGTCCGCGAGGTGGCGCAGCCGGACCGGCCGGACAAGAAGGAGTACTCCGTCGCCGCGGCAGGGCGGACGGCGCTCTCCCGGTGGCTGCACGAGCCGATCGAGCCGGAGAGCGTCCGGCACGAGCTGGCCGTGAAGATCCGCGGCGCCGCCTTCGACGACCCGGCCGCCCTGATCGACGAGGTGGAGCGCCACCGCCGAGCGCACGCCGACCGGCTCGCGCACTACCTCGCGGGTCAGCGGCGCGACTTCACCGGCCCCGAGGCCCCAGAGGCGCGCGACGCCGGTCAGGAGCTTCAGCACGTCGTCCTGCGCGGCGGCATCGCGTACGAACGCATGACGCTCGCCTGGCTCGACGACGTGATCACGACCCTGCGACGACTCGGCGAACTCGGCCGCCCCGGCCCCGAGCGCTGAACCGGGCGCGAGCGCCCTTGCCCGAAGTTCCTCTCCCCGAAGCCCTCCCTCAACTCCCGAGCCGGAAAGGCGAACCGCCATGGCCGACCAGCTGCTGTTCAACCCGCGCACGTACGACCCGACCCACTTCGACGCCGAGACGCGCAGGCTCCTTCGCGCGACCGTCGACTGGTTCGAGGCGCGCGGCAAGCGCAAGCTGATCGAGGACTACCGCTCCCGCGCCTGGCTGGCGGACTTCCTCGCCTTCTCCGCGAAGGAAGGTCTGTTCGCGACCTTCCTCACCCCGGCGGCGGACGCCCAGGAAGGCCACGGCGACAAGCGCTGGGACACCGCCCGGATCGCCGCCCTCAATGAGATCTTCGGCTTCTACGGCCTCGACTACTGGTACGCCTGGCAGGTGACCATCCTCGGCCTCGGCCCGGTCTGGCAGAGCGACAACGCCGCCGCCCGCGCCCGCGCCGCCGAACTCCTCAGCCAGGGCGAGGTGTTCGCCTTCGGCCTGTCCGAGAAGACCCACGGCGCCGACATCTACTCCACCGACATGCTCCTGGAGCCCGACGGCCAGGGCGGGTTCCGGGCCAGCGGCTCCAAGTACTACATCGGCAACGGCAACGCCGCCGGTCTCGTCTCCGTCTTCGGCCGCCGCACCGACGTCGAGGGCCCCGACGGCTACGTCTTCTTCGCCGCCGACAGCCGCCACGAGGCGTACCACCTGGTCAAGAACGTCGTCGACTCCTCCAAGTACGTCAGCGAGTTCCGCCTGGAGGACTACCCGGTCGCGGCCGCCGACGTCCTGCACACCGGCCGTGCCGCCTTCGACGCCGCCCTCAACACCGTCAACGTCGGCAAGTTCAACCTCTGCACCGGCGCGATCGGCATCTGCGAGCACGCGATGTACGAGGCCGTCACGCACGCCCACAACCGCATCCTGTACGGCCGTCCCGTCACCGCCTTCCCGCACGTGCGCCGGGAGCTGACCGACGCCTACGTCCGCCTCGTCGGCATGAAGCTGTTCAGTGACCGCGCCGTGGACTACTTCCGCTCCGCGGGCCCCGACGACCGCCGCTACCTCCTCTTCAACCCGATGACGAAGATGAAGGTGACCACGGAGGGCGAGAAGGTCATCGACCTGATGTGGGACGTCATCGCGGCCAAGGGCTTCGAGAAGGACACCTACTTCGCCCAGGCCGCGACCGAGATCCGCGGCCTGCCGAAGCTGGAGGGCACGGTCCACGTCAACCTCGCCCTGATCCTGAAGTTCATGGGCAACCACCTCCTGAACCCGGCCGAGTACGCGCCCGTGCCCACCCGCCTGGACGCGACCGACGACGACTTCCTGTTCCGGCAGGGCCCCGCCCGCGGCCTCGGCGCCATCCGCTTCCACGACTGGCGCACCGCCTTCGACGCCTACGCCGAGGTGCCGAACGTCGCCCGCTTCCGCGAACAGGCCGACGCGCTCTGCGAGTTCGTCACCACCGCGGCCCCCGACGAGAAGCAGAGCCGCGACCTCGACCTGCTGCTCGCCGTCGGCCAGCTGTTCGCGCTCGTCGTGCACGGCCAGCTGATCCTGGAGCAGGCCCGCCTGACCGGCCTGGAGCAGGACGTGCTCGACGAGCTGTTCGCCGTGCTCGTCCGGGACTTCTCCGCGTACGCCGTCGAGCTGCACGGCAAGGACTCCGCCACCGGGGCGCAGCAGGCCTGGGCGCTCGGCGCGGTCCGTCGCCCGGTCGTCGACGAGGCGCGCTCGGCGCGGGTCTGGGAGCGGGTCGAGGCGCTGGCCGGGGCCTACGAGATGGCGCCCTAGCCCTGCGGGCCGACGGCGAGGTGCCTGGCCGCGTGGGGTCGCGGCCAGGCACCGTGGCGCTGTGACAGTGCGGGGTGCTACGGACGTTTGCGCGCGGGGGAGGTGACTACCGCGCGTCGACCAGGGTGCGGCCGTCGGTCGGGAAGCGCGCTGCGGCGCCGTTGCGGTAGGCCGCCTCGACGCGGGCCTGCTCGGCCGCGTCGGGGACCGCGTTCTTGCAGCTGGTACCGGCGCTGGAGCCCGACATCAGCTGGGAGCACGGGCCGGGCTTGGTGTCCGGCAGGCCCAGATTGTGGCCGAGCTCGTGGGCGGCGATGCGGGTCTTGTCGTGCCCGTCCGTGACCGCCTGCTGGCCGAGTTGGACCTGGGCCCTGCCGCCGGGGCGGACCGGGCCGAGGGTGGCCTGCGGCCAGCCGCTGGTGGCCACGATCTGGATCTCGGCGCGGGTGCCGGGCGGGGCCTCGACGAGCTTGACGTTGTCGACGTTGGAGTTCCACGAGGCGACTCCGGCCGCGATGGCCGCCTCCCAGCCGGCGGCGCGGCTGTCGTCATAGCGGAGCGTCACGACGGCCGACGCCTTCTTCGCCGCGTCCGGTTCGGGCGCGGACAGGGCGTTCGCGGCGGGCGCCAGGGTCAGGGCGACCGCCGCGGCGGTGCCGGCTATTCCTAGCCGTATGTAGTGCACCATTGCTTTCCCTTCACTTGTGGGGGGGGCTCGGCTCCGTGCGGGGCCGAGAGTGTGGGGAGAGGGTGCGGCGGTCTCAGGGCTTGCGTGCCACCGCCCCGTACATGGCGATGTCCCGGTCGCGGACGTCCCGCTGTCCGCTGCCGGGCCGCCATTTGTGGACCTGGGTCACTCCGGGCTCGACCAGGTCGAGCCCGTCGAACAACGCTGTGGTGGTCGGCAGGTCGCGGAGCACCATGGGCATGTTCTGCCGGGCGTACTCCTCGGCGACGCGGCCGACCTCCTCCGGCGCGAAGTCGGCGGTGCCGATGGTCATCGCCAGGTAGCTGCCGGAGGGGAGCGGGTCGAGGAGGCGCCGCACCAGCCGCCCGTCGTCGGGCGGCAGGATGAAGTGCAGCATGCCGATGATCATCAGGCCCACCGGCTGGTTCAGGTCGAGGAGTTCGCGCATCTCCGGGCTGTCGAGGATGGCGTCGGGGTCGTGCATGTCGGCGTCCACGTACGCGGTCGCGCCCTCGGGGCTGCTCTGCAGCAGGGCGCGGGCGTGGGTGAGGACGATGGGGTCGTTGTCGACGTAGACCACGCGGGCATCCGGGGTGACTTCCTGCACCACCTCGTGCAGGTTGGGGGCGGTGGGCAGCCCGGTCCCGATGTCGAGGAACTGCCGAATTCCCCTGTCCTTGGCCAGGAAGCGCCCCGCGCGGTGCATGAACCGCCGGTTCTCCAGCATGTGCACCGGCAGCGACGGCCAGTGCCGGCACATGGCGTCGCCCGCCTCGACGTCCACGAGGTAGTGGTCCTTGCCGCCCAAAATGTAGTCGTACACCCGAGCGGAGTGCGCTGTTGAGGTGTCGACTCGATCCAGGGGGCTGGACATGCGTGGGCTCCGTTCCTCGCTGTGGTGGGTCGTGCCAGACGGTACAGCGCTGAACCTCTGCGCGAACAGCGGCCTCACGGCCAACAAAGGGGAAGTCCACGGCAGTTGTGCGCGAGCGGGGCCGACGAGGCTCCGCGATGCCGCCGAAGCCGGCGCACCGCGTGTCCGATTCACGCGCTTGTCGACAAGTCGCCCGCTCGCCACGCTGGCCGCTTCCGCCAGGCAGGGAGACACATGACGCCCTTCAGCAAGCAGCCCGACCACACCGAACACCTCGACCGGATCCGCGTCGACCTCGCCGAGCTGCGGCAGCAGGTCAACGACCAGCGACACGCCGTCGACCAGGCCCGCCAGGACGCCGACGCCGCCATCACCACCGGCCTCGCCGAGCTCCGGGCCGTCGTCCGCCAGGGCCTCGACCGGGGCCACGACACCCTCCGCGACCCGCTCGCGACCCTCGGCGCGGAACTGGTCGCCATCCGCGCCGCACTGAACGACATCAGCCGTGGACAGCGGCGGGCCGAAGAGTCACCGCGCGCCCCCGAGGAACCGCCGTGCGGAGCCGACGAGGCCGGGCGGCAGGAGGGAGAGTCCGTGCGTCACGACGAAGCCGACCGCGGCCACGTCGACCTGCTCCGCAAGGCCGCGGGGATCTCCGCCGCGAAGGTCACGGTGCACCGCGACACCTGGGCCTTCCTCGTCGCACACGCCGGGCAGGACCGGCACTTCCGCATCCCCGGCGACGTCAAGGAGGAGCAGGGCGCCGTCACGGTCGACGTCTCCGGTCTCAGCCTGGTCGCGGCCCTCACCAGCCTGCGCGCCGTCGAGCACGCCCCAGGCGTCGACCCCGGCACTGCGGCCATCGCCCACCACCTGTACGAGCGCATCGCCGCGACCGTGCGCTCCCTGACCGCCTCACCGCGCCCCGGCGCCGAACCCGTCCAGATCCTCATCGACGACCGTGCGGCACCCGTCACCGACGAGGACCAGCCATCGGACTCGCCGCAACCTTGAAGTGACCGTGACCGTGACCGTGTGCACGGCCGAGGCCCGGCTGTCGCGACGGCTGCTGCCGCGCCCGTGCCGTTCAGGCGCCGGTGCTGTTCGCCGTGTTGAGCCACACGCCGATCGTGGGCAGGGCCTCGGGACCGCTGTCCTGCTCCACGGTGCCGACGAGGTCCGCGATGGACACGGCCCGTAGGGACGCCCGCCAGGCGGCTTCGGCGGCGGCCATCGTGCGCGCGACAGGGCATGCCTTGGCGCAGTCCTCCGGTGGGGTCCCGAACGGGCCCCGCTGGCGGATCTCGGTGCACACGAACGCCGGGCCCGCCCCGTCGACCGCCTGGACCACGTCCAGGACGGTGATCTCGGTGGCGGGCCTGGTCAGGACGTATCCACCGGTCTTGCCCTGGACCGACTCGACGAGGCCCGCGCGGGACAGGGCCTGCATCTGCTTGGCCAGGTAGCTGGGGGAGACGTCGTGCAGCTCGGCCAGCCGGGCCGCAGGGACCGGCTCGCTCGCCGCGGTCAGCACCACGCAGCAGTGCACCGCCCACTCCACGCCGCCGGACATCTTCATGTGCTCTCCCCGTGTGACGCGCTCGCCCCGCTTGACCCGGACACAGACTATCCGAGTATTATCTCGGACATTAGATATCCGAGTTAATGGCGTCGGGTGACGCCACCGCGGCGCTCGGTTCACGGAAGGGCACGATCATGAAGATCACCGTCATCGGCGGCACCGGCCTCATCGGATCGCAGCTGGTCTCCAGGCTCCGTGAGGCCGGGCACGAAGTGGTCGCCTCGTCCCTGTCGACCGGGCTCGACCTGCTCACCGGCGCGGGCCTCGACGAGGCGCTCGACGGCGCGGACACGGTCGTGAACGTGTCGAACTCGCCCACGTTCGACGAGGCCTCCCCGGCGTTCTTCCGCACCAGCATGGAGAACCTGCTGGCCGCGGGGGAGCGCGCGGGCGTCACCCATCAGGTCGTCCTCTCCATCGTCGGCGTCGACCAGGTGCCCCAGCTGGACTACTACCGCGCGAAGGTGCTCCAGGAAGAGCTGCTGCGCGGCGGACCCACGCCCTACTCGATCGTGCGCGCCACCCAGTTCTACGAGTTCATGGACGCGGTCATGTCCTGGACCTGCGACGACGAGACCGTCCGGCTGCCCGCCACCCCCGTCCAGCCCATCGCCGCGGCCGACGTGGTCGCCGCCCTCGCCGACGTCGCCACCGCCCCGCCGCTCAACGGCATCCTCGACGTCGCGGGCCCCGACGCCTTCTGCCTGGACGACCTCGGCCGCCTCACCCTGGAGCACCGCAAGGACCCGCGCACCGTCGTCACCGACGACAAGGCGGGCATGTTCGCCGCCATCGAGGGCGACGTCCTCGTCCCGCAGTCCGGCGCGCGCCTGGCCGCCACTCGCTACGAGGACTGGCTCGGCACTTCGCGGTAGCCGGCGCCGGAACGCCGTCCCGCGCCCGGGCCGGGTGGCCGCACCCGGCCCGGGCGCTCAGTTCTCGGTCCCGGCCGGTTCGGCGTCGCCCTGGCGGATCTCGTCGAGCGACTCCTGGAGCAGCGCCTTGGCGCGGGTGAACCAGTCCGCCAGTACGGCGACCTCGTCCGGGCCGTAGTCGGCGAACAGCAGGCCCAGGCGCCGATAGAAGGGCCCGTACACCTCCAGGACGCGGCTCCGCGCGGACTCCTCCATGGTCACGTGGACACGCCTGCGGTCCTTCGGGTCGGCCTGGCGCCGTACGTAACCGGCCTTCTCCAGGCGGTTGAGGACCCCGGTCACCGCTCCCGTGGTCAGCCGGGCGCGCTCGGCCAGATCGCCCGCCACGAGGGACTCGCCGGCGTCGGCCGCCTCGATGAGGAAGCCGAGACAGGTGAGGTCCGTGACGTTGAGGCCCATGCGCCGGGCGATGTCCTGCTGCCCGAACTGGGCCGTCGCGATCATCCGGTCCATCGCGTACAGCGCCTGGTCGGCCGTCGCCGCCGGGCGCTTCTTGCCCTGCACCACAGATCCCCTTAGCATCTAAGTAAATTATCTCGCGAGGTAAGACGTATGGGCGCGGGTGCGTCCCGATCACCCGTCACAGCATCCCATTCCCGAGGAGACGGCCATGAGCATGCACGGAGACCACGACATGGGCCACACGGTCGCGGGCTGGACGGGCACCTGTACGGCCGTGCTCGGCGGCGCGGTGGCGGGCGTGGCGCTCGCCGCCGACTCGACCGGGGGACTGGTCGCGGGCGGCGCCGTCGTCGTCCTCGCCGCAGTCGTCACCTGGGTGCTGCACCTCGCCGGGTGGGGCAAGCCCTCGGGGCCGCGGCCGGTCGCGCAGCACCCGTGGCGGATCCGCGACACGGCGGCGCGCGGCGGGCACCCCGACTGCCTCGGCTGCCGCCTGGCGGGGCGGAAGGGGGCAGTGGTGCCGGTCGCCGCGCCGACTGAGGTGTCCGCCGATGACGTGACCGCTGTCGCCGTGGCCGCCGCTGCGGCAGAGCGCGCGCCCGCGGTGGAACGCGTACCGGCGGAGGAGCGCGTACCGGCGGCGCAGCGTTCGTAGCCGCGAGGGCCTGGGCAGGCGCGGATCGGCCGCGAGAGAATCCCCCGGTGTTTGTCATCACCTGTGCGAGCTGCGGCGAGCTTCTGACCGACGAACTCCGCCAAGTCCCCTTCCCGCCCACCCCGAAGAAGTTCACGGGTGAGCGCCTGGGCCTGCCCCTGCTGCAGGAGGGCACGTACGCGATCAACCCCGAGACGGGGGCCCTCACCCTGCACCCCGACGGCGCCCCGGGCACCGGCCCGCACACCGGGCCGGGGCGGCAGAACGGCTGCTGCGCGCCCGACGGTCTCGACGGCCCCAACCTCGTCTGTGCCGACTGCGGGGCCGAAGTCGCCACGCTGAAGTCGGATTGCTGGCAGGAACAGCTCGTCGCGGTCATCCCGGAAGCCGTTGAGGTCCATTGGATGGGCCCCTGAGGCGACGGACCCGGCGCGGCCTGCGCGCTCGCACGGCCGGCCCCGGCCGACGCACCACCCGTACCGACCCGGTCCGGTCGGTCCTGGGCGACCACGGAATCCTCGCTGAGGAGGTCGTCGACCGACTCCGCGGCCGGCCGCCGTCCGCCCTCACCGGTCGCCCCGGTCTGCTGAACCTGGACCACCTCGACTCCTGCGTACGCAGCGGCCGTTCCGCGGGCCGCCCCGACACCGGCCCGGCCGTGCTCCTGAGCCGCCTCGGCATCCGGGACCACACGGTGTCGACGGACGGCGGGACGGCGGCGGCGCTGATCGCCCTCATCCGCGCGGAGGCGCACCCGCACACCTCCTGGGACAACGTCGGCCCCACTCCGAGCACCGGGCCTGGATCGCGGGGGAGGGGGGCGCGCAGGCGCGCGGAGCGACAGGGAGTGGCCCCCGGGCCGAACGGGTTGCTTCCCTCGCGCCGTGCGCGGGAGCCAACCGTCGCGCGGGCAGCATGTGTCCCCTCCGGTGAGAGGGAGGTTCGCATGACGTTGCGTACGGTACGAACCACACTGACCACCCTGTTCGCGGCGGCCGCCATGGTCGCCGCAGCCGGGCTGAGCGCCCCGTCGGCGGCGGCCGAGGCATCCGCCGCACCGCTTCGGGGACATGAAGCGACCCGGGCCGCCGTGCGGGCCGCGGTGAAGGCGGGAGTGCCCGGCGTCCTGGTGCGGGCGCACGACGCGCGCGGCACCTGGCGCGGCGCCGCGGGAGTCGCCGACCTCGGTACGGGGCGTCCGCCGCTCGCGGTCGACCGGTTCCGGGCGGGCAGCATCTCCAAGGTGTTCATCGCCACGGTCCTGCTCCAACTGGAGGCCGAGGGGAGGCTGAGCATGTCCGACACCGTGGAGGACTGGTTGCCCGGGTTGGTCCGCGGCCACGGCCACGACGGCCGCAAGGTGAGCCTCCGCCAACTCCTCAACCACACCAGCGGCATCTACGACTACACCGAGGACCCCGACCTGCACCTGCAGGGCAAGGTCTTCCTCGACCACCGCTACGACACCTGGCGGCCCGAACAGCTCGTGGCCCTCGCCATGCGCCACAAGCCCACGTTCGCCCCCGGCTCCGGCTGGAACTACACCACCACCGAGTACGTCATCGCCGCGATGGTCGTCGAACGGGCCACGGGCCGCAGCTACGCCTCCGAGGCCGAGCGGCGGATCTTCCGACCGCTCGGACTGCACGCCACCAGCCTGCCCGGCACGGGCGTCCGGATCCCCGCGCCGAGCGGGCGGATGTACACGAGGTTCCCCGACGACCCGCAGCACACCGTCCACGACATCACCGAGTTCAACCCCTCCTGGGGCTGGTCCGCCGGCGAGATCATCACCAGCACCGGCGACCTCGACCGCTTCCTCACCGCCCTGATGCGCGGCGAACTCCTCCCCGAAGCACAGCTCGAGGAGATGACGACCACCGTCCCCGCACCCGACTTCGGCGACGGCCAGGACGACGGCCTCGGGATCTTCCGCGCCGAGCTGCCCTGCGGCAAGGTCGTCTGGGGACACACCGGCTTCCTGCCCGGAGCGCAGTCCATGGCGTACACCACCCGCGACGGACGCCACCGCCTGGTCGTCAACTTCAACACCGACTGGGCGGGCGACACCGACGCGGCCGCCTCCGTACTCCTCGCCGAATTCTGCGGAACGACCCCTCCGGCCACCCTCACCCGGTGACAGCAGCAACCGCACCGCGCGGCTGTCCGTCCGGCGGGGCCTGACACGATGACGCGAGGGAACAGGTACGTCAGGCCGTCAGCCCAAGGTCACCGCTGGAGCCGCAGATCGGCTTCTCCCGCGCGGTGCGTTCGGGACCGTACGTCGCCGTCGCGGGAACGGCACCGATCGGGGACGACGGCTCCACCGTCGGCCCCGGCGACGTCTACACCCGGACCGTGCGGTGCCTGGACATCGCCGAGCGCGCGCTGCGGGAGGCGGGCTGAGCAGGGGGGGGAGTCCGGGGGCACGGGGAGCACCCGGAGTCCGGGGAACACGGGGACAGGGGCCACCCGTACGTGCGGGTGACCACGTGGCCGTTGCCGCCGCCGGGCAGCAGTAGGCGTCTCGCGCCGAGGGCGCGGAGCACCGCCAGGGTGCCGGAGCCGGAGGTGGCCCTGTCCGACTTCGACGGGGACGGGGGCTGCGATCTCGCCGTCGGGGGCGAGCCAAGCCGCATGCCCGCCCCTGCGTGGCGCCACCCCGCGTCAGCCGACATGATCCGCCGGACAGGCTCTGGGGCCGCCCGGACGGGCGGGGGCCGGTCCCGGCAGGACGCCGCTGACCGGAGGCCTTGATGCCTACCGCGGCGGGCTCGACGCCGCCGCCCCCTCGACCTTCTTCACCACCGTGTCCTCCGGCCCGAGGAGACGCCCGTCGGCGGAACGGGCCTCCAGGGTGCGAAGCGGGCGGCCGTCGCGGAGGTCCACCAACTCCGAATGCGGTTCGCCGGACGCGAAGAAGTGGCTCTCGCCCCACTGCCGCAGCGCCACGATGACGGGGAAGAGGTCCAGCCCCTTCGGGGTGAGGACGTACTCGTGGTAGGCGCTGCCGTCGGACGCCGGTACGACGTCGAGGACGCCGCCCGCCACGAGGCCGCGCAAGCGGGTCGACAGGATGTTCTTCGCCACGCCCAGGCTGCGCTGGAACTCGCCGAAGCGCCTGCTGCCGTCGAAGGCGTCCCGCACGATCAGCAGCGACCACCAGTCGCCGATCGCGTCGACCGACCGGGCGACCGGACAGTCGCTCTCGTCCAAGCGGGTCCGTCTGACCACGGCGGTCTCCCTCCACGAGCTGATGGTTGCAACATGCTACCAGTCGGGGCTACGTTTCCTGCCTGGTAGCAACATGCAACCACCAATCGGAAAGGTGTGCCGTGACCTCCTGCGACGAAACGACCCGGGTCGGCGACGCGACTGGGGACCCCGAGGTGACCCGCGGCCCCGGGGTGGCCCGGGACCCCGAGGCGCCCCGGGCCGACGAGGCGACCGGGCGGGCCCCGGCGCCCGCGCTCTCCCGCCGCACCACCCTGCTCTTCGCCCTCGCCGGGGCGGTGGCGGTCGCCAACGTCTACTTCGCCCAACCGCTCCTGGCCACCCTGAGCGCGGACTTCGGAATCAGCGAGGGCGCCGTCGGGGCCATCGTCACCCTGACGCAGATCGGCTACGGCCTCGGCCTGTTCTTCATCGTGCCCCTCGGTGACCTGCTCGACAGAAAGCGCCTCATCCTCGTCCAACTCGTCCTGCTGGCGCTGGCATTGACCGTGGTCGGCGTCTCGGGAACGGCGTCGGTCCTGCTCATCGGCATGAGCCTGATGGGCTTCCTCGCGGTCGTGACCCAGTCCCTCGTGGTCTTCGCCGCGTCGCTGGCCGGACCGGCCCAACGCGGGCGCGTGGTCGGCCTGGTGACCAGCGGCGTGGTCATCGGCATCCTGCTCGCCCGCACGGCCTCCGGGCTCCTGGCCGACCTCGCGAGCTGGCGGGCGGTCTACCTCGCGTCGGCGGCGCTCACTCTCGTCCTCACCCTGGCCCTGCACCACGAGCTCCCGCACCGGACCACGCCCCGTCCGGACCTCGACTACGGCCGGCTGCTCGCCTCGACGGTCAGCCTCTTCACCCGGGAACGCGTCTTCCGCGACCGCGCCCTGCTGGCCCTCCTCGTCTTCGCCGCCTTCAGCACGCTGTGGAGCTGTGTCGCCCTGCCGCTGAGCGAGCCTCCCCAGTCGCTGACGCACACCGCGATCGGCGCCTTCGGGCTCGTCGGGGCGGCGGGCGCCCTCGCCGCCGCCCCGGCCGGGCGCCTGCACGACCGCGGCTTCGCCCAGCGCACCACCGGCACAGCCCTCGCCCTCCTCGTCGCCTCCTGGCTGCCCTTGGCCTTCACCCGTGAGTCACTGTGGGCCCTGGCCGTCGGCGCCATCGTCCTCGACCTCGCCGTCCAGGCCGTCCACGTCACCAACCAGAGCCTGATCTACGGCCTCCGCCCCGACGCGGGCGGCCGACTCATCGGCGGCTACATGGTCTTCTACTCCATCGGC
The DNA here is from genome assembly GCF_030388665.1 of Streptomyces flavofungini. NCBI lineage: Bacteria > Bacillati > Actinomycetota > Actinomycetes > Kitasatosporales > Streptomycetaceae > Streptomyces > Streptomyces flavofungini. The sequence goes on from NZ_CP128846.1 coordinate 8,972,929, forward strand.
AGCGCCACAGGAGCACTCGCCTCGACCACGGTCTACGCGGCCGCCGGATGGGGAGCCGTCTGCGTGCTGGGCGCCGCGATCAGCGCCGCGGCCCTCGTCCTGTGGGCGGCGACCCGGCACAGGGCGCGGGCCTGAACGACCGGGGGTCCGGGACGGGGAGCGCACTGCCACGGTCACGGGCCGACCAGTCACTTTGTGTTATCCTCAACCGTTTGTACGGTGCCGAGGCGAACGGATTCCGCAGGTCAGGGTCAGGCTACTGACCGCGGTGGTGGCCGCTCACTCCTTACTCCTCGCTCCCCGTTCCATTCCTGCCGGGCCTTCCTCGGTACGTCCCTCATACGGAAGGCTCGTCATGAACCACCCGGACCACCCGGACCGCGCTGACCACAAGGACCGCCCGCAGCGCCAGGCCGACCCGGGCCGCCCCGGCACCCCGCACAGCGCCCCCGCCGAGCCGGAGGCCGCCGCCCCCGCCGCGCCCCCGGTGACCTCCTTCGCCGACCTGGACCTGCCCGCCCCGGTGCTGCGCGCGCTCGAGGAGCGCGGCGTGAGCGAGCCCTTCCCCATCCAGGCGGCCACGCTGCCCAACGCCCTCGCCGGACGCGATGTCCTGGGGCGCGGCCGCACCGGGTCGGGCAAGACGCTCGCCTTCGGCCTGCCCCTCCTCGTACGGACGGCCGGGCGGCGCGCGGACGCGAAGCAGCCCCTCGCCCTGGTCCTGGTGCCCACGCGGGAGCTGGCCCAGCAGGTCACCGAAGCGCTGACGCCGTACGCCGAGGCGCTGCGACTGCGGATGGCCACCGTCGTCGGCGGCATGTCGATCGGCCGTCAGGCGGCCGCGCTGCGCGAGGGGGCCGAGGTCGTCGTCGCCACCCCCGGCCGCCTGCACGACCTGATCGAGCGCAAGGCCTGCCGCCTGGGCCGGGTGCGGATCACCGTCCTCGACGAGGCCGACCAGATGTGCGACATGGGCTTCCTGCCACAGGTCACCGAGGCGCTCGACCAGGTGCACCCCGACGGCCAGCGCATGCTGTTCTCGGCCACCCTCGACCGCGACGTCGACCACCTGGTCCTCAGCTACCTCCACGACCCCACCGTCCACTCGGTCGACCCGGCCGCGGGCGCCGTCACGACGATGGACCACCACGTCCTGGTCGTGCACGGCCCCGACCGGTACGCCGTCGCCACGGAGATCGCCGCCCGCGACGGCCGCGTCCTGCTGTTCCTCGACACCAAGCACGGCGTCGACCAGCTCACCCGGCACCTGCGGGCCAGCGGCGTGCACGCGGCGGCCCTGCACAGCGGCAAGTCCCAGCCGCAGCGCACCCGGACCCTCGCGCAGTTCAAGAACGGCCAGATCACCGTCCTCGTGGCGACCAACGTCGCGGCCCGGGGCCTGCACGTCGACGACCTCGACCTCGTGGTCAACGTCGACCCGCCCACCGACCCCAAGGACTACGTGCACCGCGCGGGCCGCACCGCCCGGGCCGGCGAGCGCGGCAGCGTCGTCACCCTCGTCCTGTCGGGCCAGCGCCGCGAGATGAGCAAGCTGATGGCCGAGGCGGGCATCCGGGCCAAGACCACCAAGGTCCGCTCGGGCGAGGCCGAATTGAGCCGCATCACCGGAGCCAAGGCCCCCTCCGGCACCCCGCTCGACGGCGGGGTGGCCGCGCCCCGGCCCAAGAACACCAACCTGCCCTTCCGCGGCCTCGGCACCAGCAAGGACACCTCGCGCGGCACCGGAGGCGGCGGCACGGGAGGCAAGGGCGGCCGGAAGTCCGGCAAGTCCAGCGAGGCCCGCAAGCTCGCCGAGGCCCGCAAGGCGGCCCGGGTGCGCCGCGGCGGCTGACCCGCCCGCACCAGGACTTCGGCAGGCATGCGACAGGACTTCGGTACGCGCTCCGCACGCCTGCGGGCGGAGCGAGCCCACGACCGGTGAGCGAACGCCCTGCCCCGTTCGCGCCATCCCCCTGACACCAGGGGCGAGTTCACGGCGTACGAGCGGCCGCGTCCCGGCTGTCCGAAAGGGCACCTTGCGGGGCGCCCCGGCCGCTTAGTCCGCTGATCAAGCGGCTAGCCTCCGTACGCATGACCGATCTTCAAATTCCTGACCAACTTGCGGACAAGGGCGCGAGACCCCCGGCCCGCCGTGTCCTGTGGTGCGCCGCGGGCGCCACCGCGGCGCTGCTCGTCGCCGACCTCGGTACGCGTGCGTACAACCACTACGACTCCATACCGGCCATCCGCAAGTTGGTGAACGTCGACGTCGAGGCCAACCTGGCCACCTGGTGGAACAGCACGCTGCTGTTGGCCGTGGCTGGCGTCGCCCTGCTTGCCGCGCTGCTCAGTGGACCCGACACGCGCCCAGGGCGGCTGTCCTGGCTGGGCCTCGCCGCCGCGACCGCGCTGCTCAGCGTCGACGAATCGGTCTCGCTGCACGAACGCCTCGGCGAGGTCGGCCAGTCGTGGAAGGAGTGGGCCGGGGGATCGCTGCCCACGCACGCCTGGGTGCTGCCCGGCGCGCTGCTCGCGGTGACGGGCACCGTGATCGCCGTGCTGTGGGCACGCAAGCTCCCACGTGACCTGCGGAACGGGATCCTTGCCGCACTGGGGGTGTATCTGGGCGGGGCGCTCGTGACCGAGGCGTTCAACGGCTGGGCGCTGGAGAACGGCCACCGCACCGTGCTCATGCTGGGAACGCTCGTCGAGGAGGGCCTTGAGATGAGCGGCTGCATCGTCGCCCTCGCCGCCCTCAGCCGGTATGTGATCTTCGAGCGTGACCCGGCGTCAGGGCGCGCCACGGTGAGGCTTCGGGACAACTAGGGCGGACGGCCAGGGGGCTGTGTCCGGGCCTTGGACGGCGGTGGGGGCGGCCCCGGATCCTCAACAACGGTGGGAGTCGAGCCATTCGTCGCCGTTCCACAGGACGGGCATCGCCCCGACCGGATCGAACCGGATGCCGGGGTCGTCGCTGTGGACCAGGGCGAAGAAGCGGCGCCGCCCCACCGCCGCACGGCGGGCCAGGACGGCGATGACGTCGAGCAGGCTGTGGGCGTCTTCGGGGCACGCGGCGGCGAAGCGGTCGTAGCCGGTGAAGGACAGGACCAGTCCGGCGCCCGCGGGGGAGTCGTCGTAGGAGCCGGAGAGGGCCACGTCGCCCAGGCAGTCGTTCAGGGCGGACAGGTTGTGGCCGTAACAGGAGGGGAACCGCAGGGCCGCGGCCAGGCCCTGGTGCATGTGCCGGGCGGACGTCCAGCCGTCGGCCGGGATGCGGACGACGCGGAAGCCGTGGTCCTCGAGCCGCTGGACGGCTTCGTCGAGAAGCCCGCGCCGCCAGAAGAGCGTGACGAACGTGCTGATCGTGTACGGGAGGTCGGGGCGCCGCGCCCTCAGGTCGTCCGGCGTGGGCGTCCGCGCCGGGTCGGCCTTGAAGGCGTCCAGGAGCCGGAAGAACTCGTCGACCGGCGTCGAACCGGCCGGTGTGCGGCGTTCGATCTCCGCGGCCCAGGTGAGGGAACTTTCCGTCCCGTAGTGCCCGCGGAGCCAGTCGGTGAAGTCCTCCTCGGGCCAGAAGGCGAAGGGCTCGCTCCCGGCGTGCACGGCGAGCGCCAGGCGGTACCCGGCGAGGAGGGACTGCAGGTGCTGAAGCGAGCCGCCAGGCAGCCACGCACCGGGCCGCAGTCGGATCTGCTCCAGGACGTCGTACACGTCGGAGCACCCCCGCATGGGGCCGAGGGCGTCGACGGGGCTGTGGTCGGTCGGCATGGGGCCAGCCTACGGAAGCGGATCTTCGCGCCTTGCGGCAGCCGTGGCCCGGGGGCAGCACAGCCGAGCGCTGGGGCGGGCACCCCTCGGCGCCTCGCTGCGCCGTCGAGGATCGCGGCCACGGTGAGTCGGCCGGCGCCCTGCCCCGCGCCGGGCGGGCTCGCCAACCACAGCGCGGAGCCGGTGGGGCGCGGAGAGGCGAGGCCATGGCAGGACAGGTGGACCACGGACACCGGTGACGGACCGCCGGGCAGTACGGCGAGCAGCTCCTCCGGCATGCCCTCGGCGTCTCGGGGCTCGCCAGTGGCGACGAACTCGCCGTAACGGAGCGCCTCGGGGGAGCAGACGGAGCACAGGGCTGCCGTCTCCACCTCGGCCCAGGGCAAGGTCAGTTCCGGGTCGGCGACGAGGACCTGCCGCCCGGCGGCAGGAGGCATCCGGCTCCGGTATCGCTCCAGGGGCGGGCCGCACGGGGCCATCAGCTCGGGCAGGGGACGTGCGGTCGGGCCTGTGCCCGGGCGAAGGATCAAGGCGTAGCCGGGGAGCGGGCCGTCAGGCAGGCGCGTGCCGGGCACCAGGTAGACCAAGGCGTCGGTGCCCGTGGCGGCGAGGCCGGAGGCCAACTTGGTCACATCCGCCGCCCCCGCCAACTGATGGGCGTTCGGGGTGTTCTGAGCTCCCAGGCCGGCGCCCGGCGCCCTCAGCGCCTTGCGCCGCAGACCGCCGGGGACCGGCGGATCATCGATCGGCAGCGGTGCTGGATCCTCCGCGGGCGCGGGTGCCGGCTCCCCGAAGGGTGCGTCTGGTGCGTCCTCGGGCGGCAAGGGCGGCGGAATTCCGTCCGTCCCGAGCCGGGGCTGGTCGGCGGGGGCCTGGGCGCGCCACTGCCGGGCCGACTCGGGGTCGCCTGCGGCGTCGAGGAGCTCGGGGACGCCCCGGGACACGGCAGCGGCTTGAAGCACAGGGCACGCCCCTTCTCCAGGTCGGCCACCGCGTCGGCGGGACGCTGGGCGCTGACGGCGACGAACGCCAGCCGCCGCGCCAGTACGGCACCGCTGAGGGCCGCCGACAACCCGTGGTCGGACCCGGCCTGGAGCAGCACGTCGGCGGCCAGTTCGCCCAGCGCCTCGCGGGTGAACGCCACGAACGCCCTCGCGTCCGCGTCGGCATGGGGGCCGCCCTGCGCGGCACGCCCGATGCGGGCTTCGGCCAGCTTCGCCAGGACGTCCGCGCGGCGTGTTCTGCCGCGCTCCGCGACGAGGAGCACGCGGGCCCGGGTCAGCTCGGTGATGGCCTCGTCCAGCTGTGCCGGTGTGCCCTCGCCGCCCCGCACGGCGAGGAACAGCCGCAGGCCGAGCGTGGCGCGCAGGTGGTACTCCTGCTCGTAGTACGTCTCCGGACGTGCGAGGTCCCGACGGATCTCGGCAATCGTGAGTCCCAGCGCGTTCGGCTCCGAGCTCTCGGGCACACCGCTCAGCGGGTCGGTGATGTGCCCTGCCGGCGGCGGCCGCGGTCGCGCCTCGTCCACTTCCTCCGAGGCCGGCGGCGCACCGCCCGGGCCGTCCAGCAGCCGTCGGATGTACCCTGCACGTTTCTGCCCCTGGTCCGCACAGCCGATCTGCCCAGCGCGGCAGCACGGCCCATCCGCACAGCCGAGAGGTCAGCACCGTTGAACACCGGCAGCTACTACGAGCCCATCGACGCGCACCGCTACAAGCCCACCCTCCACGCCGGTGGCGCCTGGAGCGCGGACGAACAGCACTTCAGCCCGCTCGGGGGCCTCATCGTCCACGCCGTCGAGCGCCATCTGGCCGACCGCCCGGGCAACGGCCTCCTGCTGTCCCGGATCAGCTTCGACATCCTCGGGCGCCCCGCCCTCGACGAGTGCGAGATCCGCGTCGAGACCGTCCGGCCGGGCCGCACCATCGAACTCGTCGAAGCCGTCGCGCTCATCGGCGGCCGCTCCGTCGTCCGGGCCAGGGCCTGGCTGCTCGCGCCCGTCGACACCACCGCCGTCGAGGGCGGCGCCGCCGACCGGCTCCCGCCTCCTGACGCGCTCACGTCCTGGGAGATGGGCTCCGTGTGGCCCGGCGGATACATCGCCTCCGTGGACGTCCGCCCCCTCGCGCCCCCGCAGCCGGGGCGCACCACCGCCTGGGTCTCCACCGCCCTCGACCTCGTCGCCGGACAGACCGTCAGCCCGCTCGCGTCCTACCTCGCGCTCGTCGACACCGCCAACGGCATCGCCGTACGCCGGCCGCCCACCGCCTGGATGTACCCCAACGTCGACCTGACCGTGCACCTTCACCGCCAACCGAAGGGCCGCTGGACCGGCCTGGACACCACCGTCACCTTCGGCCCCACCGGCCAGGGCATCACCAGCACCGTCCTGCACGACCTCGACGGCCCGGTCGGCACCGCGCAGCAGATGCTCACCGTCCGCCCCCTGTAGGGCTGTTCAGGAGCGGGGGACCGGCTCCTCCGGTGGACCGAGAGCGATGTCAGAGCCCGCTGGTAGCGTGCCGCGTCCGAGCCGAGGATCTTGGGAAAGGGCGAAAGCCGTGCGGGACGTGACATGCCACGAGGTGGGGGAAGACCACCTCTCCCGGGCTCTGGACGACATCACCGGGCGCACCTGGGAGCGGTGGCGCTGGATGCGGTACGACGATCCGTCGCCGAGGAAGATGCGCGGGACGGGGGACGAACTCCTCGATCACGTCGCGGCCCGCACCGTGGCGGGCGGCGCGCTCGACGAGACCGCGGCAACGGCGCTGCGGACCGCCGCGGAATGCTTTCTCGGGGAGCTGAGCGTCGGCTGCTTCCCCGGCGGCGACCAGGAGGTCCTGCTCCCGCTCATCGAGGAACGGCTCAGCAGTGACGACATCGGGTTCGCCGACGTCGTCGCGTACGGCAGCGGGACCGGAGAGGGCCCCTCGGCCCGGACGTGGCTCGACGCCTTCGCCGTGTGCGTGGTCAGCGGCCTCGTGTGGGACTGGCAGCGGGTGACCGGGCTGCTGCTGAGAAGCGACTACGCGCCCGCGATCCGCGACGGGGTGCCGTACTCGACGCTGCCCTCGAGGTCGGATCCGGCGGACCTCGCCGCGATGGACGCGCTGTGCTGCTACCTGAGCGAGGCGAAGGGACACCTCCCGCGCGACTGGCCCACCGTGCCGCTGTGCAAGCCGGACGCCGACGAGCGCGCCGAGGCCGCCCGGCAGCTGGACGGAGCCGGGGCTCTCCCACCGGACCACCGGCTCCTGCGCGTCCTCATCGACGACGACCAGGACGCCTTCGAACAGGCCCTGGAGGCCCGGCTCGTCGAGCACAGGGACAGCGTCGGCGCCGACCCCGCCCCCAGGACCCTGCTGCCGCTCGGCCCTCTGGTCCTCGCCGCCCTCGCGGTCCAGACGCACGGGTGGGAGCTGCGGGTGCGCTCCGGATATCTGCCGGGCGACCTGGTGGGTTCCCCGGGCGCGCTGCGGCAGGCGGCCGACTCCGCTGCGAACGGCCTGGGGAAGTGGGCCGCGAAGTAGCCGCTGCGGGTGCGCGGGCGGACGCCCCGCGCGCCCGCGGTGCCCGCGCGTTCTTACCTGGTTCTGTCATTGCTCTGCCGTCCCTCTGAAGTGGCCCCGCCACTGTGGTGCCCACAGGAGAGGAGCAACGATGACCTACAAGAACACGGTGCGGCGGACGGTGCTGGCAGTGAGCATGCTGGCCCTCCTCACCTCGGCGACACCCGCGGCGGCGGCCGCGCCGACCGAGCGGAGCGGCAACCCCACGTGGTGCCCCACCGTGGACGACCACCGGGTGGACTGCGGGTCGGTGACCCGCCCCCTCGTGGCCGGGAAGCCGAAGCTCGGCACGATCGACGTGAGCTACGCGGTCGTACGGCACCGGGGTCCCGGCGCCGCCAAGGGGACCGTGGCCGTGAACCCGGGCGGCCCCGGAGAGGTCGCCGTCGACCGGGCCGCCGAGTTCGCGACGGGCCTTCGCACCGTGCTCGCGGACCACGACGTCCTGCTCGTCGACCCGCGGGGCACCGGCAGGTCCGAGCGGATGCCCTGCGGGGTGAGCGACGTCGAGTACCGCTTCGGCTCGCGGCAGGAGCAGCGCGACGCCGTCGCCCGCTGCGCCCGCAACCTCGGCCCCAAGGCGGAGGGCTACACCACGGCGGCCACCGCCGACGACATCGACGCGATCCGGGCCCGCCTCGGCGCGCGGAAGCTCACCCTGTACGGGCTGTCCTACGGCACCTACCTGATGCCGGTGTACGCGAGCCGCCACCCCGAGCGCGTGCGGTCCGTCGTGCTGTCCGGGGCGTACCCGCTCGGGTTCGACCCGCTCGTGCGCCCCAGCGCGCAAGCCGTGTCGCTGGCCCTGCGCCGGATCTGCGACCGCTCCGTCCCGGCGGCCTGCGACGGCGACAAGGCCGTGCGGGACCTGCGCACCACGGCGGCGCGGCTGCGGCAGCGCCCGATGGACGTGCGTTTCGAGGCCGCGGGGGCCGAGCGCCGGCTGCGCTTCACCGAGGGCCAACTCGCCAACCTGCTCTTCGAGGCGGCCAGCAGGGGAGCGGGCGCCGTCCCGCGCGAGCCCTCGCTCCTCGGCCGCGTGCCGCACGCCCTGGACCGCTTCGTCCACGACGACCCCGCGCCGCTGCGGCGCCTCGTCAAGGAGGAGGCCTCGTCGGCCGGCAAGGAGGACCAGGCGCCGTACGTGGCGGTGGTCTGCAACGACTACCGCAAGGCGTGGTCCACGCGGGCGTCGAAGGCCGAGCGGTGGCGCCAGTACCGCGCGGCGCTCGCGGCCACCGAGCCCGGCGAGCACGGGGCGTTCAGCGCCAAGGGGTTCACCGAGGGCCCCACGGACGGCGGTGACGTGTGCATCGGCTGGCCCCGCAGGAACACCGCGAGCCCCCAGCCCACGCGCCCCGAGATGCCCGACGTACCGGTCCTGGTGATCTCCGGTGACCTCGACGCCAACACCCCCGACGCCAACGGCCGGGCCGCCGCACGCCAGTTCGCCCGCAGCGAGTTCCACTCGGTCCGCAACGTGGGCCACGTACCGGACCTCGAACAGAGCGGCTGCGTCACAGGAGTCACCGGCCGTTTCGTCCGGACCGGCACCCCCGGCGACACCTCCTGCCTGAAGAACCTCCCGCCGATCGCCGTCGCCCCCGTGCGCCACTGACCGGGCCACCGCCGTGACCACGTCCACCACCAGCGAAGATGTCCCCATGACGAACGCTGTCGAGTCCCACCGCACCGTGCTGGTCGTCGAGGACGACCCGGGGGTGCGCAGCACCCTGGAGCAACTCCTGCGATTCGAGGGCTACCACGTCCTCGTGGCGGCCGACGGGCTCGGCGCCCTGAGCGTGCTGGAGGAGCAGCGGCCGGACCTCGCGATGGTGGACGTGGTCATGCCGGGCCTCGACGGCCTCGAACTGTGCCGGATCCTGCGCAGGCGCGGCGAGCGCCTGCCCATCCTCGTGCTCACCGCCCGCCACCTGATCGGCGACCGCGTCGCGGGCCTGGACGCCGGGGCCGACGACTACCTGGCCAAGCCCTTCGCCACCGAGGAACTCCTGGCCCGCGTACGCGCCTTGCTGCGCCGCGCCGACCCGCCCGCCGACGCGGGCCTCCTGCGGGCCGCCGACCTCACCCTCGACCCCGCCGCCCGCCGTGCCGCGCGCGGCCCGCGGGACCTCGACCTCACCAAGACCGAGTTCGACGTACTGGAACTGCTCCTCAGGCACCAGGGGGCCGTCCTCACCCGCACCCGCATCTACGAGCGCATCTGGGGCTACGACCTCGACGCCTCCTCGCGCTCCCTCGACGTGTACATCGGCTACCTGCGCCGCAAGACCGAACAGGACGGCGGTGAGCGTCTGATCCACACCGTGCGCAACGTCGGCTACACCCTCAGGGTCGCGTGATGCTGCGCACCAAGATCACCGTCCTGGTGGTCGCGGCCGCCGCGCTCGCCATCGCCGTCACCGCCTTCGCCTCCTTCCGCAACGTCAGCGACGTCGTCGGCGACGAACTCGAACGCGGCCTGGAGGACCGCACCGACACGGTCCGCACCCTGCTCGCCGCGGACCGCACCCCGCCGGAGCGGGACGACATGATCGAGCAAGTCCTGTCCCCGAAGGGCGCCGTGCGGCCGCTGGCACCGGGGCGGACGGCGCTGCCCGTCTCCGCAGCCGACCGGCGCGTGGCCCGCACGGGCCAGGGCACGAGCCGCCAGGACGTGATGGTCTCCGGCACCGAGTACGGGATCCTCACCCGGCCCCTGCCCGACGGCGGCGCGGTCATGGTCGGCCAGAGCTACCGCGACGCCGTGCGCCTCGAACGCGACTTCCTGTGGCGCATCTGCCTCACCACGGCCGCCGCCACCGGACTCTCGGCCCTGCTCGGCTGGCTCGCCGTCGGCCGGATCCTGCGGCCGGTGCGCCGCCTGGTCCGCGCGACCCGGCGCATCACCAGCACCCAGGACCTCTCCACGTCCCTTCCGCCCGCGGGCAAGGACGAGATCGGCCAGCTCACCCTCAGCTTCGACACCATGCTGAGCGCCCTGCGCCGCTCCCGCTCCCAGCAGCAGGAGCTGGTCCACAACGCCAGCCACGAACTGCGCACGCCCCTCACCTCGGTGCGGGGCAGTGCCGAACTCCTGCAACGGGCCCAAGGCCGACTCGATCCCGAGGACGAACAGAAGATCCTCGCCACCCTGGTCACGGAGGCGGTCGCCCTCGACGACCTCGTCCGCGAACTGGTCGAACTGGCCACTGACCGCTACACCGAGGACGAGCCCACGAGCGTCGACCTGCCCACCCTCGCCGAGGACAGCGCGCGCCGCCACAGCCGACGCACCGGGCGGACCATCACCGTCACCACCACCAGTCCCACCCCGGTCCACGCCCGCACCCGCGCCCTCCAGCGCTGCGTCGACAACCTCCTGAACAACGCCGTCAAGTTCAGCCCTCCGGGCACCCCCATCACCCTCCACATCGACGGCTGCCGACTGTCCGTGCGCGACCGGGGCCCCGGCATCCCGCCCGAGGAGCGCACAGCCGTCTTCGACCGCTTCCACCGGGGTCCCGGCACCCAGGCCATACCCGGATCCGGGCTCGGTCTTGCGATCGTCCACGACCTCGTCGAGGCGGAGCACGGCACCGTCTTCGCCACCGAGGCAGCGGGCGGTGGCGCGGAGGTCGGCTTCCGGCTGCCGCCGCGGACCGGCGGTGAGGACGCCCCGCCACCGGGGTGCGCCACTTCGACCGGGACGCCGCGCCTCTGACATCCTGCCGTCGTGCGCGTACTGATCGTGACGGCAGGGAGCTGGGGCGACGTCGCCCCGTTCATCGGCCTCGGCGTGCGGCTGCGCGGCGCGGGCCACGACGTCGTCCTCGCCACGCACGAGCGCTTCGAGGAGGCGGTGACGGTCCAGGGCCTGGGCTTTCGGCCCCTGCCCGTCGACCCGCGCCAGGAGCTGGCCTCCCAGGTCGGCCAGGGCCTCGCCAAGGCGGCGAGCCCGCCCGCGGAGATGGCGCGGATCATGCGCATGGCGCGGGCGTTCATGCCCCGCCTCGCCGTGGGCGTCGCGGACGCCGTACGAGCGGGCGCCGACGTCGTCCTCAGCTCCACGGTCACCGACTCCCTGTGCGCGACACTCGGTGAGGCGCTGCGGGTGCCGAGCATGGGGGCCTACCTCCAGCCGATCCAGCCCACCCGCGCCTTCCCGCCGATGATCACCGGTGCCCGCTCGTTCGGATCCCTCGGCAACCGCCTGGCCGCCCTCGCGCTGTGGGCAGGCACGGACCGGATCTTCGCCCCGGCCGTCGGCGCGCTGCGGCGCGAACTCGGCCTGCCGCCACGGAGGTTCGGCGGCCCGCTGGGCCTGCCCCGCGGGCGCACCGTCCTGCACGGCTTCAGCCCGACGGTCGTGCCCCGCCCGGCGGACTGGCCCGCCGGACACGAGGTGTGCGGCTACTGGTGGCCGCAGCCCCCGCCCGACTGGCGGCCCGACGCCCGCCTCGCGGACTTCCTCGACGCGGGCCCGCCACCGGTCTTCGCGGGCTTCGGCAGCTTCGTCACCACCGAGGCCGAGCGGCTGAGCGGCCTGCTCGCCGAGGCCATGCGCCTGGCGAAGGTGCGCGGGGTCGTCCAGGCCGGGTGGAGCGGCCTGCACGCCGAGAGCGACGACCTGATCACCGTGCAGGACGTCCCGCACGCCTGGCTGTTCCCCAGGACCGCCGCCGTGGTCCACCACGCGGGCGCGGGCACGACATCGGCGGGACTGCGCGCGGGCACCCCCGCCGTCCCCGTCCCCGTCCAGCTCGACCAGCACTTCTGGGCCGCCCGCCTGCACACCCTCGGCGTGGCGCCCCGCCCGCTGAGCTACCGCCGTCTGACCGCGCGGCGGCTCGCCGATGCCCTCACCGCCGCCGTCCACGACCCCGGCCCGCGGACACGCGCCGGCGACCTCGCCGGGGCCCTCGCGCGGGAGGACGGCGGCCGGCGGGTCGTCGCGGCACTGGACCGGCTCAGCTGAGCCGGTCGAGATCTCTCTCGAAGCCGCTGCGGGCTTGTGGCAAGATCGCGGGATGCTGCGATTGACCGACTTCATCATCGACTGCCCGGACACGATGAAGCTGGCCGCCTTCTACTCCGAGGTGACGGGCCGTCCGATCAAGGACGGCAGCTCCGAGGAGTGGGCCGGCATCCAGTTCGGCGAGATCGAGCTCGCCTTCATCCGGGTGGACGACTACCGCGCTCCGCGGTGGCCCGACACCGAGCACCCCAAGCAGTTCCACCTCGACTTCGAAGTGGACGAGATCGAGCCCGAGCAGCGCCGCGTCCTCGCCCTCGGCGCGACGCTCAGGCAGGACTTCATCGGCCCCGAAGGCTACGGCTGGCGGATCTACACCGACCCGATCGGCCACCCCTTCTGCCTGTGCCGCAACAAGGGCGTCGTCTGGACCGACCAGGGCCCGGTCTGGCCCGAGCGCGGCTGAGCGCCGAGCGTGCCGAGCCGCTGAGCGCCCGGGCCGCCTGCCCGACGAAGGCCCGGGCCCCGGCCGACAGACGTCGGCCTTCCTCTCAGCCGGCTTCCGTCCGCCCGCGCTCCTGTGCCGCCGGGGCGGCGGACAGCTCCCGCGGCCCGTAGTAGGCGCGCTCGGCGCCCGTGGCCAGCGCCCAGTAGCGGTCGCCGAGCGACCAGTGCCACCACTCGGTGGGGTAGTTCACCAGGCCCACGGCCGTCAGTGCGGCGCCGAGGATCCGGCGGTTCTCCCGCGCCTCGGCGCTGATGTTGTCGGCGTCCGTGTAGCAGGCGCCGGCGCTCTCCTCGGGGGAGGCGTTCATCGCGGTGCCCAGGTCCTGTTCGCGCCCGTCGGTGTCGGCCAGCGTCAGGTCGACGGCGGCGCCCGCGCTGTGCGGCGCGATGGCGGGCGGGGAGACGTAGCGGCTCGCCGCCGCGTGGATCGGCCCGGCCGGCCAGTCCGGGTGGAGGGCCCGCAGCTCCTCCTCGTACTCCTCGAAGTACGTGCGCTGCAACGACAGCGGGCGGTAGCCCTCGACGAACAGCAGCCGCAGCCCGTCCGGCAGCAGCGTCTGGGCCTGAAGGAGGCGCTCGACGACGCCTTCCCGCAGGTACGCGAAGGCGTTCTCCGGGTCCTTGAGGCGGTCGTCCACCAACAGGGCGGTCTCACCGCGCACATCCACCAGCGGCTCACCGCGTTCCAGGACGGGGATGGAGGTGACCTTCGGATCGGACATCAGGATGATCTCGCTCATGGCGGGATCATCTCCTGACGCCTGGTCGCGCCGGGACGGCGGCCCCGGTCCTCCCCTCTGCCGTCAGCCGTCGCTGGACGCTTGCCTTGGAGCGCGCTCCACCTCGTACAGTCACGGCACTCAAAGAGGGCAACGGGGACCACGAGGGCCGGGGGAGACCAAGGGCCGCGGGGACCACGAGGACCAACGGGCAAGGAGAGTCGCATGCGCCACCGCGTTCTGGGCGGTACCGGGATCGAGGTCAGCCCCTACTGCCTCGGCACGATGATGTTCGGCTCCGTCGGCAACGCCGACCACGACGACTGCGCCCGCATCATCCACGCGGCGCTCGACGAGGGCATCAACTTCGTCGACACCGCCGACATGTACTCCGCCGGGGAGTCGGAGACGATCGTCGGCAAGGCGCTCAAGGGCCGCCGGGACGACGTGGTCCTCGCGACGAAGGTCCACTTCCCGATGGGGGAGGGCCCCAACCAGGGCGGCAACTCCCGGCGTTGGATCGTCCGGGAGGTGGAGAACAGCCTGCGGCGCCTCGGCACGGACTGGATCGACCTGTACCAGGTGCACCGGCCGGACCACACGACCGACATCGAGGAGACGCTCTCCGCGCTGACCGACCTGGTGCGCCAGGGCAAGATCAGGGCGTTCGGCTGCTCGACGTTCCCCGCGGCCGACATCGTCGAGGCGTACCACGTCGCCGACCGCCGCGGGCTCCAGCGGTTCCGCACCGAGCAGCCGCCGTACTCGCTGCTCGCCCGCGGGATCGAGAAGCAGGTCCTGCCGGTGGCGCGGCGCCTCGGCATGGGGGTGCTGACCTGGAGCCCGCTGGCCTCGGGCTTCCTCACCGGCCGCTACCGCAAGGGCCGGGCGCTCGACCTGAGCAGCGGACGCCCCACCCTGAACCCCGACCGCTTCGACCCGTCGGCGCCGCGCACCGCCGCGAAGCTGGACGCCGTCGAGCAACTCGTGGCGGTGGCCGATGAAGTGGGCTGCACGCTGCCGGAGCTGGCGATCGCCTTCCCGCTCGCGCATCCCGCCGTCACCTCGGTGATCATCGGCCCGCGCACGATGGAGCAGCTGCGCGCCACGCTCAAGGGCGCCTCCGTGGCCCTGGACGACGCCGCCCTCGACCGGATCGACGCGATCGTCCCGCCCGGAACCGACGTCTACCCCCCGGACGGCGCGTGGACGCCGCCGTCGCTCACCACACCGTCGCTGCGGCGCCGGGCGGCCGGGGAGAGGGCGGCCCTCTAGAGGGGGCGGAGCGGGGCGGGAAGTGAGGGGGGCGGGTCAGGTCGAGAGAACAGGGGAAGGGAGCAGGTCGAGGGAAGCCGGTGGCGAGAAGCGGGCCGAGTGATCGGGGTGAAGGACTGTGGTGACGCGTCGTACGGTGATCAAGGCCGCGGGGGCCGGGACGTTGGCGAGCGGGGTGACCGTGCCCAGCGGGCTGAGCGCGCCCGCCGCGGCCGCCTCCCGGGCGCGGGACACCGACGTCCTGGTGGTCGTGGAGAAGAGCAGCCACGCCGTGAGCTTCTACGACGTCGCTTCGGGACGGCGCCTGGACAGCGTGGAACTGCCCGACTACCCGCATGAGATGGTCGTCGACTCCGAGCGGCGCTTCGCCTACGTCGGGCACTACGGCGTCCGCATGTCCGCCACCGTCGGCGAGGGCGGCGCCGCCGTCCTCGCCGTCGACCTGGCCGAGCGGGCCCTGGCCAGGACCATCGACACCCGCCCGTTCAACCGCATCCACGGCATGGGCATCGACGGCCAGGACCGCCTGTACGCCCTGAGCGAGGAGAAGGCGGTCCTGCTCGGCTTCGACAACCCCGCCACCGACACGGCCCCGACCCGGGCGGTGCCCACGCACGGTGTCAAGACGCACCTCTTCTCGCTCAGCCGCGACGGCGAACGGGCCTACGTCACCGACTTGTTGTCGCACACCGTGAGCCTCGTCCGCCCCCACGACGCGGCGGTCCCCCCGCTCCTGGCGACCCCCGGCCAACTGCCCGAGAGCAGCTGCCTGAGCCGGGACGAGAAGACCCTGTTCGTCGGCGCCCGCAAGAGCGGTTCCCTGGTCGCCGTGGACGCGCGCACCATGAAGGTGCGCCGGAGCCGCACGGTCGGGGGAGACCCCCTGCGTGTCTACACCGTCGACGACGAAAGGGTGTTGGCGACGGACATCGCCGCCAACACCCTCACCCTGTTCAGCGCCGACCTGCGACCGATCCGCTCCCTCCACCTGGACGGAACCCCGGCCGCCGTGTCGTTCCACCCCACGAAGCCACGCGCGTACGTCTCCCAGCTGGGCAACAACCGGATCACCGTCGTCGACCTGGACCGGCTCGCGATCGTCGGCGGCTTCGCCACCCAGCTCGAACCGGACTCCTCCGTGCTGCTCCCCGCGACCTCGTAGCCCCCCGAGCGCGGCTGGTCGCCGCAGCACGGTGCCGCTAACGTGGCGACATGTCGCATGACCTGCCCGACCTGAGGGCATCGCACGAAGACCGTGACCGCGTCGTGGATGCGCTGCGCGTCGCCGCCGGTGACGGCCGACTCGACGCGGAGGAACTCGACATGCGCCTCGAACGCGCGCTGTCGGCCAAGACGCTCGGCGAACTCGCCGACCTCACCACCGATCTGCCGGGCGCACCCGCCGCCAAGGGCAAGGACGTGCTCGTGGTCGACCAGCACGGCGGCAAGTTCGTACGGGAGGGGCGCTGGTCGGTGCCCTCGCGCATCGAGCTCCGTACGGCGGAGTGCCGCGTCACCCTCGACTTCACGCACGCCGTGCTCACTTCGGACGTGCTGCGCATCGAGACGGACATGGCGCACGGCAAGCTGGTCCTCGTCGGCTCGCCGGACATCGTGATGGACACCGACGGACTCAACCTCACCTACTCCAAGATCAAGCTCCGCCCCAAGAACACCGTCGCCAAGCCCCGCCTGCGCATCGAACTCGTCGGGAAGCTCCTGCACGCGAAGATCGTCGAACGGCGCAAGTGAGGTGAGGCCGGGGCGCGCGTGGTGGCGCGGGCCGTGCGCAGGAGGAGCCGCGGGCCGTGCGCGTGAGCAGGCCGCGGGCCCCGCATGACGAGCCGTCCGCCGTGCGCCTGGTGATGCCGTGCCCCGGTACACAGGCTGATGCCGCGCCCCGTACACGCGACGATGCCGCGGGCGGTGCGCACGATGATGGACACATGACACACCTTCCCCAGGGACACATCGCCCGGCGGCGAGCCGAACTCTTCGAAGCCGCCCCGGCCGTCGACGGCGCGGCGGCGCCGACCGGCGCCGCGGACCGGTTCACCGGCCCCGCCACCGGCGACGAGCGCGCGCTGCTCGTCGGATTCCTCGCGGCGCAGCGGACGACGCTCGCGCTGAAGTGCGCGGGCCTCGGCGCGGAGTTGGCGCAGCGGTCGGTCGCCCCCTCCACGCTCTCCCTGCTCGGCCTGGTTCGGCACCTCGCCGACGTGGAACGCCGCTGGTTCCGGAGCGTGCTCGCCGCGGCGGACGCGCCGTCCCTGTTCTCCTCACCGGCCGAACCCGACGCGGACTTCACCGGTGCGCTGCCCGACGCCGCCCTCGCCGCGGCGGCCTGGGACGCCTGGCACGCCGAAGTCGCCTTCGCCGAGCGTTTCGTGACCGACGCGCCCCACCTCGACGTGGAGGGAACGGACTCCTGGCGCGGCACCGTGTCCCTGCGCTGGGTCCTCGTGCACATGATCGAGGAGTACGCGCGCCACAACGGCCACGCCGACCTGCTGCGCGAGCGGATCGACGGGGCGATCGGCCTCTGAGACGAGGCGTCGCCCGGGAGACGATGTCGGGGGACCGGCCCGTTCATCGGCGCGAACCACGCCTGCAACGGTCCGGCTCAGTTCGCCGACAGCCGGATGCCGCTGGTCGCAGGCGGTCACGGGGCCTGGGCCCCGGCCCCGTAGTGCCCGTACTCCGGAAGGCCCGCCGCCTCGAAGGTGTGCACCGACAGGCCACCCGGCGTCGTCCGCTGGTCGACGAGCCGCAGCCCGGCCGGCGCGCCGCCGTCCGGGAACAGCCGTCGTCCCTTGCCCACGACGACCGGGGCGATGGCGAGCCGGAAGGTGTCGACAAGCCCGGCGGCCAGCAGGGACTGGGCCAGCAGGGCACTGCCGTGGATCTGCAGCTCCCGCCCCGGCTGCTTCTTCAGCTCGGCGACCTGGGCGGGGGCCTCCCCGGACAGGATGGTGGTCGGATCCCAGTCGGCCTCGACCGGGCTGTGGGCGGCCACGTACTTCGGCAGCCCGTTCATGATCGGGGCGAAGGGGTGGTCGGTCATCGTCGGCCAGTCCCGCGCGAAGTTCTCGTACGTCCGGCGGCCGAACAACAGCGCGTCGGCCTCACCGAGCCACGTACCGACGAGGTCCACGAACTCCTCGTCCATGTGCGGCACGAACCAGCCGCCCCGCGTGAACCCGTCACTCGTGTCCTCGTCCGGGGCCCCCGGCCCCTGCGACACACCGTCGAGCGACAGAAACTCCTGCACGACCAGCTTCATTGCGCACCACACTCTCTTCGGCCTCGGCGGAGAGACGCGATCGTCCCACTTCTCCGACCCCGCGGAGCGCAGACACTCATCGGTCGGGACGCGC
The DNA here is from genome assembly GCF_030388665.1 of Streptomyces flavofungini. NCBI lineage: Bacteria > Bacillati > Actinomycetota > Actinomycetes > Kitasatosporales > Streptomycetaceae > Streptomyces > Streptomyces flavofungini. The sequence goes on from NZ_CP128846.1 coordinate 8,991,122, forward strand.
TGTGCCGCGAGCGACGCCGTCAAGAGTCCAAGCCCACCCCTCGACGAGTCCATGTCGCCAGGATCCACCGCTGAGTACAAGGGGAAGGCGCCGTCGAGGTCGCCCTCCCCACGGACAAGGGCGCCCCCCCACAGAGAGGAGCAGCACATGCCAGTGCGGACTCTCCGCCTCAGTGCCGCCGCAGGCGCGGCCATGGGCCTGCTCCTGCTGTCGCCCCGGACGGCCGCCGCCGACGTCGGCGGCGAACGTCCCGGTCAGCTGGTCCCTGCCCGGCACCCCCTCCCGAGGGAGCGGACGGCGGGCCCGGTGCGACGTGTGCGGTGGACCTCGACGCCGGGTACGGCCACCGGGACGACATCAAGGTCCAGCGGACCGGGCCCGACACCTGGACCGGCACGGCGAGGAACACGGCCACCGGTGTCTGCACGCACCCGGGCACGTACACCCTGCCGTCCGGCAGCGGGAACCTGAAGGGTGCCCAGGGTTCGTCGAGTACGACGCGGGCATCCCGAGCTGCGCCCAGATGCCCAGGTCGGACGTCGCCTCGGCGGGCCCACCGGCACCGACGCGGGCGGACCGAGCGGTACGTCCAGGGCCGACTACGAGGCCGGCGACTGCGTCGGCGAGGCCGGCTACCGGGCCGAGAACGACGGAGCGGGGACGCACGTCACCCGCGGCTTCGTCTCGTGGGCTCCCTGCGCCGCGGTGAGGATCACTGGTCCGTGGGCGCTCCGGGGCTTCCGGTCCCGGAGCAGCAGTCGTCGGGTTTCCCGTCGGCGGGACGGTCGGGGGCGCCGGGCCGGTATCCGGACTGTGTGAGGAGGCGTCGGAGCCAGCGCGTGCGGGCGTCGCGGGCGTCCTTGGTGAGTGCCGCGCGCGGCGCGATGCCGTCGAAGCCGTGGTATCCGCCGGACCACACGTGCAGTTCGGCCTGGCCGCCTGCCTGCCAGAGGGCGTGCGCGTACGCCACGTCCTCGTCGCGGAACATCTCCGCCGAGCCGACGTCGATGTACGCCGGGGGCAGGCCGGAGAGGTCCGTGGCGCGGGCGGGGGCCGCGTACGGCGGCAGGTCGGCGGCGCCGTACCGGTCACCGAGGTACGCCCGCCACGCCGTCGCGTTGGAGGTGAGGTCCCACATGCCGATGCCCGTCATCTGACGGCTGGAGAACGTGTGGTCGCGGTCGTCGAGCATCGGGCACAGCAGCAGTTGCCCCAGCGCCCTCGGGCCGCCCCGGTCCCGGGCGAGGAGGGCGAGCGCCGCGGCGAGCCCGCCTCCCGCGCTCTTGCCGCCGATGACGACGCGGTCCGCGTCGATGCCGAGGTCGGCCGCGTGCGCCACCGCCCAGACGAGTCCGGCGTAGCAGTCCTCCAGCGGCGCCGGGTACTGCGCGTCGGGCGCGAGCCGGTACTCGACCGAGACGACGGCCAGGTTCAGCGGCAGCACCCACTCCCGGAGGATCCGCGGCAGCACGGACCACGCGTTGCCCATGACCAGGGCGCCGCCGTGCAGGTAGTACAGCAGGGGCAGCGGCCCGACGACTCCCGCGGGCCGTGCGCTCACCAGCGTGACGTCAGGGCCGCCCGCCGGCCCCGGCACCCGCAGCTCCGCCACCTCGAACCGCCCGTCGGCGCGCAGCTCCTTCGCCGTCGGCCTGGGCCTGGCCGCGGCGTCCCGCGCCTGCCGTGCCGGAAGGTTGGCCGGGGTCATCGGCTCCCACGCCTCCCGGCCCAAGGCGTCGAGGACGGGGCTCAGTTCGGGGTCGAAGGGCGGTGCCGCTGCCCGAGGCGTCGGGATCCGGTGCGGCCGCGCGGGCGCGTGACGGTCAGTCATGAATCACTCCACGGTCGGGTGGTGGGTCGGGCGGGTGCGTGGCCGCGTCGTGCCCGGGCAGGAGGGCCGGGCCGGCCGGTCCCTATGCCCGCCACACCGTCATGTCGGCGGTCAAGAAGCTGATTCCGCTCTTCGGCAGCGCCGTCGACTTCACCTGGACCACGAGCAGCGCGATGTCCCCGGAGGGGTGCTTGACGCAGATCTCGCTGCCCGCCGCCGCTGCGGCCAGGGGGAGGCGGCGGCTGTCGGCACCGCGCAGGGCGATGCGGCAGGAATCGCGGGTGGCGCCCGGCTTGCCGTACAGCATGGTGATGACGCTCGTGTCGCTCTCCAGCGAGCAGTTGGTGTCGTTGCAGACGAAGCGGATGTCGCCCTTGCGGTCCTTGCGTTCGACCGGCTCCTTGATGTTGAGCGAGTTCTTCTCGTCCAGCCACTGGAAGGGGTACGGGATGGCGCGTGACGGATCGGGCGCGTCCGACGTGGATCCCTTGGTCCCCGACTCGGTCGACTCCCGGGACTCCGCCCCACCCGACTTCGAGCCGTCCGACTTCGAGCCGTCCGGCGCGGACCCGCGCGACCCTTCCTCGGAGTCCGACCGCGACGAGGACCCGTCCGACTCGGCAGACGCGTCCGCGCCGACCGGAGACGCCCCGGCGGCCGTACGGTCACCGGACCCGTCCCGCGACTCCAGGACCGTCCATGTCGAGCCGCCGAGCACCAGTGCGCCCGCAGCCAGGGCCGCGGCCGTGATCAGCCCGGTACGTCTCCTGCGTGCCCGCTGCTCGCCCGGCCCCGTCGGCCGGGGCTGTGCCATGAGCGCCATCGTGTGCACGGGAGTGGGGTCGGGGACCGGCCCCGGAACCCTCAACTCCGGTCCCATGACCTCCCGCCAGACCTCCGGCCCGGGGCCCGGGTCCCGGCCGAGCCGCTGGCGGCACCAGTGGACGATCTCCGCCGGTGTGGCCCGCAGCGCGGGGTCGGCGACCAGGCACCGGGCGATGATCGGGCGCAACTGCTCGGGCACCCGGGACAGGTCGGGCTCTGAGTGCACGATCCGGTACAGCACGCTGACCGAGGGGCCGTCCCCGTACAGCGGCTCACCGAGCGCCGCGAACGCCGCCGTCTGCCCCAGCGCGAAGACGTCGGTCGCCGCCGTGACCTCACCCCCGGACGCCTGCTCGGGAGCCATGAACTGAGGGGTGCCGACGGCGGAGCCCGTGACGGTGTGCGAGGTGATGTCGGAGGCGAGCGAGATGCCGAAGTCGATGACCCGCGGCCCGTCGGCGGCCAGCAGCACGTTGGACGGTTTGAGGTCCCGGTGCACGATGCCCTCGCCGTGGATGGCCTGTAGCGCCTCGGCCACCCCCGCCACCAGCCACAGCACCGCGGACACCGGCAGCGGCCCGCGTCGCGCGACGGCATCCGCGAGGGAGGGCCCGGGTACGTACAGCGTGGCCAGCCACGGCGGTACGCCGTCCGCGTCGGCGTCGATCAGCTCGGCCGTGTAGGCCCCCCGGACCCGGCGGGCGGCCTCCACCTCCCGGCGGAACCGCCGCCGGAACTCCGGGTCGTCGGCGAGTTCGGGACGGACGACCTTGATCGCCACCGGGCGGCCGCCCCGCGTGTGCGACAGATAGACGCGGCCCATGCCGCCCGCGCCGAGCCTGGCCGCGAGTCGGTAGTCGGCCACCAGCGGTGGATCGTCCGCCCGCAGTGCCTTGAACACCTCAGCCGGATGGTTCATCGGCGCTCTTCCCCCCGGTCACCATCTGGCCAGCAGAGGGGCTGACCAGCCACAGAAGCTTAAACGGACGGCAAACAGGGGGGAGCGGAGGGGGATCAGGTACCGAGGTGCGCCCGGCCGCGCCCAGGGCCCACGGAGCCTTGGTCGTGTCGACGGCGGCACGCAGTGGGCGGCCCGCGGCCGCCTCAGTGGCGGGTGTCCGGGGCGGCGACCTGTGCTCCGAGCCGTTCGGCGAGGAACGCGATGATCTCGTCGCGGGCGCGCACGGTCGGGTGGCCCTCCTCGTCGACGAGGTGCGCGGTGACGACGCTGTGGGCGCAGCCGACGCTGTCGCGGAAGAACGGCGGGGGGTCCGTGCGGGCCACCTCGTCCGGCAGGACCCGGCCGTCGAACGCGTCGCCGAGCAGCGCGCGGTAGGCCGCGAAGCGTTGGCCCGTGCACCACTTGTCGTCGGCGAAGCGGTACGCGAGGACCTTCAGGCCGTCGCGCGCGACGCGTTCGGCCACGGCGACAGCGTCCTCGGCGCCGATCTCCAGGGCGCCGGGGTCGTCGAGCGGCAGCGACGGATGGTTGACCACCGGCGCGATGACGGCGGGCTCCAGTGCCATCGTCAGGGCGAAGTTGCCGGTGAAACACAGGCCCACGGCGCCGACACCGGGCCCGCCGCGCTCGGCGTGCGCGATGCGGGCGAGACCGCGCAACCAGGAGACGACGGGGCTGGTGCCACCACCGGCGAACGCCCGGAACTCGGCGCTGACACAGGCACGGCGGACGACGGCCTGGCCCTCCTTGACGAGCGGATAGGCGCCGTCGATCCCGAACAGGGACGGCATATAGACCGAGAAGCCCGCGTCGCGCACCCAGCGCGCGAACCGCGCGAGGTCGGGGCTGATGCCCGGCATCTCCGGCATCAGGACGACGGCCGGTCCCGACCCGCACACGTACACGGTCTTGCTGACGCCATCGACGTCGACGGTCCTGCGGGAGAAGTCCCCCAGGAGGTCGTCACGTTGTCCTCGCACGGTTGTCATGAGGCACAGGATGACGAGAGGCTGCCCCCACGGAGAAGCGGCGAGATCGCCACGTTGCACGGTGATCTCGCCAAGCGATCGGGTGCGCGAGTGTCCCGGGTGCCCGGGTGGCTGGGCGCAGGAGCGCCGCAGGTTCGGAGGAGGATGCCGTATGGTCCCGCTGCGGGTGAGTGTGCTGGCCTACCCCGGCTGCTTCGGCTCGGAGGTGTTCGGCGTCATCGACCTGCTCACCATGGCCGGCCACGTCGCCGCCGCGCAGGGAGTGGGGGAGTCGTCCTACGAGGCCTCGATCGTCTCGCCCCGCCGACGGGTGACCCTGTCGGGCGGCGCCGGCGTCGACGTCTGCGCGATGCGCCCCGCGGACGTACTGATCGTGCCGGGCTTCGAGATCTCACCGGCGGTCGACCTCGACGCGACCCTCGCGGACCTGAGGCCCGAAGTGGCCGCCATCCGAGCGCGGGCCGCGGCCGGGACCGCGGTCGTGTCGATCTGCGTGGGCGCCTTCCTCCTCGCCGAGGCCGGGCTGCTCGCGGGGCGCGAGGCGACGACGTCCTGGCTGTACGCGGACCGGTTCGCGCGCCGGTACGCCGATGTGCGCGTGCGCGCGGAACAGCTGGTCGTGACCGACGACGGCGTGACGACCACGGCGGCCTTCAGCGCGATGTACGACTTCGCGCTGCGCTTCGTCCGCGAGCACGACGGCCCCCGCGTGGCCCGCAGCACGGCCCGCGTCGCCCTCCTCGACGACGCCCGCGCCACGCAGTCCGCGTACGTCGACGTGGGGCTCCTGCCCGCCGTGGGCCGGGGCTTCTCCCTCGGCGTGAAGCGGTGGCTCGACCAGAACCTGGAGGCGCGCTACGACCTGCCCGCCCTCGCCGAGGAGTTCGGCGTCAGCACCAGGACCCTGCTCCGCCGCTTCGGCGACGAGGCCGGTCAGACCCCGCTGTCCTACCTGCACACCGCCCGCGTACGCCGAGCCAGACACCTCCTGGAGACGACGGACAGGACCGTCGCGCGCATCGCCGCCGACGTCGGGTACCGCAACCCCGGCGCCTTCGCCCAGGTCTTCACCCGCCACACGGGCCGGCAGCCGAGCGCGTACCGCGCGGCCTTCCGCCGCCATGACGCCCCGGCGCCCCGGAGGGAGCCCGCGCCTAGCTGACGTGCGCCGCGATGACCCGTGCGCACGCCATCGACTCGGCGTGCCCGGTGTCGACCTCCACGTCGTACGCCATGCCCCGGTGGACCACATCGGCCTGGGAGGCGGCCATCCCGACGACGCGGTCCCCGCGCGCGACCTCGCGATCCGCGGCGATCGCCCCGTCGCACCGCACCCCGACCCACAGCACCCGCAGCTCGCCGAGCGCCTCCTGCCACCGCCGCTGCGACTGCGCGCCGCTGAGGAACACCTCATCGACGATGATCCGCGCCCCGGCTCCGGCCATCGCCGCGAGCCCCGCGATCCAGGCCCCCTCCAGAGCCCGGAAGTCCGCCCCGACGACCACTTCACCGCCCGGCCCGAACTCGATCCCCGCATCCGACGCCCGCAGCGCCGCGGGCAGCGCGTCGACGAACGTATCGACCCCGAAGGCCAGCCACGGCCCCGGCAGCACGTCCTGCAGACACCGCACGATCCCGGACTTCCCCGAGCTGGAACCACCGTTGAGAACGATCACCTGCGTCTTCACCGCGCCACAGTAGCCACACGGCGACGCCGCGCCCAACGGATTTCAGGGCCCCGGGACAAGGATGGTGAACCGGAACGCCTGGTCGGTTCCCCGTGGGAGTTCCGGTTTCCTCACGGCGAACAGTGAGGTCGCCCTGCCTGGCCGTCAGTGCTGGATCAGCCCACCGACCGCGACGGGCGCCACATGCCCGGTCGGCGGGACGGTCCGCGCGAGGTCGAGGCCGATGTCGACCAGGGACGAGCGGCGCAGGCGCGCGACCTCCGGGATCGGGGTCCAGCGCGACTCGGCGATCTCGCCGTTCGGCTCCGGGCGGAGGGAGCCGCCGGTGATGCGGCAGCGGTAGAAGACGCCGACGTTCTGGTGCTCGGGCAGGCCGGGGGAGGGGCGGTCCGCTGCGGGGATCACCCGTGAGTCCACGCCGAGGAGGCGTTCGACCACAGCGTCGCAGCCCGTCTCCTCGGCGACCTCCCGGATCACCGCGTCGAACGGATCCTCCGCGTGCTCCACCCGGCCTCCGGGAAGAGTCCAGGTGGGTTCGCCGTGAGGCGGCACGTGCCGCGCCAGCAGCACCCGGCCGCCCTCGACGCACACGGCGTACGCCGCGAGCCGGAAACTCATCCGCTACCCCCTGTTGGACGCCGGTCCGATGCCCCCACCCTGCCCGAGAACGGCTCCCGGGGGTAGCCGAGTGGGGGTCGGTAGGGGGTGACCGGCACAAGGGCGACTGCTACACATGAAGGGTCAACACCCGCGGCACGGGGAAGCCGGTGAGAATCCGGCACGGTCCCGCCACTGTGACCGGACGAGCCCCGGCTCCCGGAAGTCAGATCGCCGCCCGCGGGTCCGCGACGAGGCCCACGAGGATGGCGCTGAAACGTCGGGGAGTCTTCTGCCATGCTTTTCCGCTGCTTCTTCAGTGTGAGCGGAACCGGTGCTTTGCGACATCAGTACGTGGGTGTGTCGGCCCCGCCCTGATGCCCACGGTACTTTCCCACCCAGGCCTCCTGCCTGCCTTGCCGCATTCCCGCTCGCACCGCGGCCCACGCGATGACACCGGACACACCTCTCCGGTACCGCTGGGCTTCGCGCTGTGTTCCTGCGGCATCCGCCCTGCGGGGCAGCCGCCCCGCACACCCGCGTGCGGCTCCTGAAGTCCCAGCGTCCACGGACCCGAACAGGTCCCTTCGCGCGAGCAGTCGCAGCCGTGGCCCACCGCCGCCGCACCCCTGCCGACTGCGCACGACTCAGGAACCCCTGCCTCCCAGGCGCTGCCGCCTGGCCTCCAACGGTCCTGCTCCGCCGGTGATCCCGGCACGGACAGGCGACCGGCCGCGCCTGCCGTACGGGAAACCCCACCACCACCACCACTGCTCAGGAAGGACGCCCGGTGGCTCACACGCGCACCGCACCGGCCGGAACCCCGCTCGGCGACAGCTTCCACCTCTACGACACGACCCTCCGCGACGGCGCGCAGGGCGAGGGCATCTCCTACTCCGTCACGGACAAACTCGCGACGGCACGTCTGCTGGACTCTCTCGGGGTCGGATTCATCGAAGGCGGCTGGCCCGGGGCCATGCCCAAGGACACCGAGTTCTTCCGGCGCGCGGCGGCTGAACTCGACCTGAGGCACGCGGCGTTGGTCGCCTTCGGCAGCACGCGCAAGCCGGGGCGACGGGCGCAGCAGGACGCGCAGGTGCTCGCCCTGCTGAACTCCGGCGCCCCGGTGATCACGCTGGTCGCCAAGGCCGACAGGCGGCACATCGAGCGCGCTCTGCGCACCGACGTGGCGGAGAACTGCGCGATGGTCCAGGAGACGGTCCGCTTCCTCACCTCCGAGGGGCGCCGGGTCTTCCTCGACGCCGAGCACTTCTTCGACGGCTACGCCGACGACCCCGACACGGCGCTCCGCGTCCTGGACGCGGCCATGGCGGCGGGCGCCGATGTCGCCGTGCTCTGCGACACCAACGGAGGCCAGCTTCCGGGCCGACTCGCCGAGGCCGTCGCCGAAGTCGTGGAGCGCACCGCGTTCCGGGTCGGCATCCACTGCCAGGACGACACGGGATGCGCCGTCGCCAACACCGTCGCGGCCGTCGAGGCCGGGGCCACGCACGTGCAGTGCACGGCCAACGGGTACGGGGAGCGCACGGGCAACGCGGACCTGTTCGCGGTCACCGGCAATCTCGCCACCAAGCTGAACATGCCGGTGCTGCCCGGGACGCGCCTGTCCGAACTCACCCGGACCGCCCAGGGCCTGGCCGCGATCGCCCACGTCAGTCCGGATCGGCACCAGCCGTACGTGGGCGCCGCGGCCTTCGCGCACAAGGCGGGCCTGCACGCCAGCGCGATGAAGGTCGACCCCGGTCTCTACCAGCACATCGACCCGGACGTCGTCGGCAACGAATCCCGCATCCTGGTGACGGAGATGGCGGGGCGCGCCAGTCTGGAGCTGAAGTGCCTCCAGCTCGGCTTCGACGTCCAGGACACGGACGCCGTCTCCCGTGTGGTGGACCGCGTCAAGCAGTTGGAGGCCGCGGGGTGGTCCTTCGAGTCCGCCGACGCGTCGCTCGCGTTGCTCTTCCACGACGAGCTGGCGAACACGGCCACGGGCCGGAACGCCCCGCGAGGCCCCCGCGCGGCCTTCGCGCCCCTCACCTACGAGGTGGTCGAACGCCGCGCGGCGGACGGCGCAGTGGTGTCCGAGGCGAGCGTGCGGCTGCGCGTGGGAGGCCCCGAAGGCGTCGGGGAGGTCTCCGCGGGGGCCGATCGCGCCGGGGAGGTCTCCGCGACGGCGGTGGGTGACGGCCCGGTCGCGGCCCTCGACTCGGCCCTGCGCGGAGCCCTCGCCCCGCACCTGCCGTGGACAGCCGAGACCGCGCTCGTGGACCACAGCGTGCGGGTGCTCGAAAGCGGCCCCGGCACTTCGGAGTTGACCCGTGTGCTCGTCGTCTCCCGCGACGCGGACGGCGAATGGACCACCGTCGGTGTCCACAGCAGCGCGGTCGTGGCCGCCATGCTCGCCCTCTGCGACGCCCTTGCGTACAAGCCCCTCAAGGACGCGCTGCGCGATGCGGACGCATCCTCTCGCGCGGACGCGTCTCCTCGCGCGGACGCGCCCCCTCGCACCGACGCGCCCCCTCGTACTGCCGCGGCGCAGGCACCGGTCCCCAGCCGTTGAGACACCCCCGCCCCGCGACCCCCTCACCAGGTACTCAGGAACATGCAGGCATCACACCGAAGAGGTTCGACGATGAAGAGCTCCCCGAACAGCGCACGGCGGATCCAGCCCGAGCTGGACGTCCTGGCCGAGATCGAGGACCGGGTGCTGTGGCTCTCGTCGGCGATCGTCCATCACGCCAACCGGGTGCGGCCGAACCCCACCGGTCTCAAAGTGGGGGGTCATCAGGCCTCGTCCGCGTCGATGGTGTCGATCATGACCACGCTGTGGTTCCGGCATCTGCGGGCCGAGGACCGGGTGTCGGTGAAACCGCACGCCTCCCCGGTGCTGCACGCGATCAACCACCTCCTCGGGCGTCTCGACGCCTCGTACCTGCCGAGGCTGCGGGAGTTCGGGGGCCTGCAGAGCTACCCGAGCAGGACCAAGGACCCGGACCCGGTGGACTACTCGACCGGATCGGTGGGCATCGGGGCCACCGCTCCGGTCTGGGGTGCCCTCGCACGCCGCTACACCGCGTCCGCGGGAGGCGATCCTGGCACCGGACGCCAGTACTCGCTGCTGGGCGACGCGGAACTGGACGAGGGAGCGATCTGGGAAGCGGTCCTCGATCCCTCGGTGGTGGAACTGGGCGAGATCGTCTGGGTCGTCGACATGAACCGGCAGTCGCTGGACCGGGTCGTGCCCGACATCGCGGCCGACAAGCTGCGGGGGATGTTCGCCGCCGCCGGGTGGCAGGTCCTGACGCTGAAGTACGGGCAGCTGCTTGAGGGCCTGTTCGAGCGCCCCGGCGGCGGCGAACTCCGGCGGCGCCTCGACGGGATGACCAATCCGGAGTACCAGCGGCTGCTGCGCTGCGAAGGCCCCGAGCTGCGCCGCCGCCTGCCCGGCGCCGGACCCGAGGCACCACGCGTCACCGAACTGATCGCCGACATCGACGACGACGTCCTCGTCGAAGCGGTGGCCAACCTCGGCGGCCACGACCTCCAAGCCCTCGACACCGCCTTCGGCGCGATCGACGACACCCGGCCCACCGTCATCTTCGCCTACACGGTCAAGGGCCACCGCCTTGCGACGAAGGGGCATCCGCAGAACCACTCCGCGCTGCTGACCGAGCAGCAGCTGCACGACCTCGCCACCCGTGTCGGCGCGGACCCGGCCGACCCCTGGCGGGCCCTCCCCGCCACCGGCGAGGCGCACCGCCTGTGCGAGAAGACAGCCGAGCTGCTGCACCGCCCGGACGTCCGCCGGACCCCGCCCCCGGAGCTGCCGACCGACTTCGGCCGCACCCCGAAGGGCTCGACCACCACGCAGGCGGTCCTCGGCCGCGTCCTGCTCGACCTGACCAGGCAGGCCCCCGAGGCCGCCCGCCGCATCGTGACGGTCAGCCCGGACGTCAGCTCCTCGACCAACCTCGGGGGCTGGGTGAACAAGGTGGGCGTCTGGTCCCCGCGCGAGCGCCGGGACTGGTTCGCCGACGACGCCGAGACGATCCTGCACTGGAGCGAGAAGCCGACCGGCCAGCACATCGAACTGGGCATCGCCGAGACCAACCTGGTGGGCCTGCTCTCCGAACTCGGCGCGACCTGGAGCCGATGGGGCGAGCCCCTGCTGCCCATCGGAGTCGTCTACGACCCGTTCGTCGAGCGGGCCCTCGAACCGTGGTCGTACGGGATCTACGCGGGCGGGCAGTCCCTCCTCGTGGGCACGCCCTCGGGCGTCTCCCTCGCGTCCGAGGGCGGAGCCCACCAGTCGCTCAAGACCCCGTCGATAGGCCTGCAGCAACCGGGGTGCGTGACGTACGAGCCCGCCTTCGCGATCGACACCGAATGGACGCTGCTCGCCGCCCTCTCCCGGCTGGGCCGCGCCGACGGCAGCTCCTCCTACCTGCGCCTGTCGACCCGCCCCGTGGACCAGTCCCTCGCCGCCGTCCCGGCCGATGGGGCCGCCCGGGCGCAGCGCCGCCGGCAGGCCGTGGCGGGCGCCTACGCGCTGAGGCGGCGCTCCGGTGCGCGGGTGACCGTCGCGGCCATGGGGGCCGTGGTCCCGGAGGCGCTGGCCGCGGCCGACCGCCTGGAGACGGAGGGCCTGCCCGTCGACGTCATCTGCGTGACCAGCCCCGACCTGCTGTACCGCGCCCTGCGCGCTCGGCAGGGCCACGAGCACGCCGAATCCTGGATCCTGGACCAGGTGTTCCCCGCGGACCGCGCCACGCCCCTGGTGACGGTTCTCGACGGTCACCCGCACACGCTGTCGTTCCTGGCCACGGTCAACAAGGTCGCGACGAGTGCCCTCGGCGTCACGCGGTTCGGCCAGTCCGGCTCACTCACCGACGTCTACCGCCACCACGGGATCGACGCCGACAGCATCGTGTCCGCCGCCCTCGACCTCACCACCTGAACCGGTCCGTCGCCCCGGGGCGCGCTGGTCAGTCCGCTCCTCGGTCCACCGGCTTCCCGGCGGCTCCCCCGGGGTCGCTATGGTGCCGGTCGGCCAGGGCGCTGATCCCCGCCGCGGCGGCGGTGGCCAGGTCGCTGACCATCGCGTCGTCGACGGGCAGGTTCAGGACGTACAGGGCGGACGCCAGGGAGCCGAGCAGCAGCAGGTGGGCCATCGCGGGGTCGACGGGCCCGGCCAGCTCGCCGCGGGCCACGGCCTGGTCGACGATGTCGGCGAAGGCGGCCTGTTCGGCGGCCAGGAAGGTGTCCTGGAACCGGGTGTCCAGTTCGGGGTTGACGGCGATCTCGCTGATCAGGGCCGGTGCCAGCTGTCGGGCCGCCGGGGTGGCCATGCGGACGTGGAACGCGCGGACCAACGCCAGCAGGTCCCCGTGCAAGGAGCCGGTGCGCACCGGTGGAGGCAGCTGCTGCTCGTGCACGGTGGCGACGAACGCCATCTCGGCCTTGGAGGCGTACCGGCGGTAGATCGCCGCCTTGCCCACCCCGGCGCGCGCCGCGACCTGGTCGACGGTCAGGGCCAGGTAGCCGACTTCGTCGATCAACTCACGCGTGGTCTGCAGGATCTTGTGATCCACGCGACTGTCCCGGGGGCGTCCACCCCGTTGCTTTCCCGCTGTCATGGCCCGATTATACGGAACGAGAGTATCGAAACGGCAGTATCGGAACTGTGGTTGCACCGACCCGCGCCACGCAGCGGCAACCGCGGTGGAGCCGCACCACGCGGCTTCGCGACGAGACGGGAGAACTCGGATGATCAAGTGGGCAGGCTGGATCATCACGTTCTGCGGAACGGCACACACGCTCGGCGCCCTGACGGTCGAGAAGGCCGCACGCCACGCCGGGACCTGGTTCAGCGGCGGACTGTGGGACGAGGACCTGGCCGACATGAGCCCGGCGGGCAGCGCGTACTGGCTGAGCCTGGACAGCTTCGGCATACCGCTCCTCCTCATCGGAGTGACGGTGCTGTGGCTGGACCGGCGCGGCATCACCCCGCCGACGTTCCTCGCCTGGACGCTGGGGGCCTGGACTCTCGTCGACGCCGTGATCCTCCCGTTCACGCCCTGGCCGCTCTTCGTGCTCGCCTGCGCCCTGCTGCTGATCGGGGCCCGCCGCGCCCGCCGCGACGACCCCACGCCCCGGACCGGGCTCCACGAGACGTACGGAACTCCCCAGCAGTGAGCGGGACGTCACTCGGCCTGCGCGTGCCCGGGCCGGGCGGGGGAGGGGCGGCCGCGTCCGGGGCGACCCGATCCGGCGACGACGCGTGCCTGGCGCGCACGTTGCCGCAGCTCCGTGGTGAGGGCAAGGCCGGCGTACGGAGGGTCGGCGGCCCGCGGGCTCTCCCGGGGGTCGGCCGGGGCGGCGCGGTCGAGAGCCTCGGCCAGGTCGTCCAGGAACACGCCCATGTCGAGGAGCGTGTCACGCAGCATCCGCATCCTCGTGGTCTGGCTGCCGAGTTGTCTGCGGGTGGCGAGCAGGCTCTCGAGTTCCTTCTCGGACACGGCGATCATGGGTTGGCCGTCCACGACGACCCGCCGCGGTGTGCTGCGCACCGATCCCCCCTTCATGCCTTGGTCGTGTCAGTGCTGTCCGACGGGCCGGGGCGCTCCTCGCGCCCCGGCCCTCCAGGTGTTCGGCTCAGGACTTGGGCAGTTCGCCCCGGACCGTGCGGGCCGCCGCGACCAGGTTCTCCAGGGAGGCGCGGGTCTCGGGCCAGCCGCGGGTCTTCAGGCCGCAGTCGGGGTTGACCCAGAGGCGTTCGGCGGGGATGGCCTCAAGTCCCTTGCGCAGCAGGGCCGCGGCCTCGTCCGTGCTCGGCACGCGCGGGGAGTGGATGTCGTAGACGCCGGGGCCCGCCTCCCGCGGGTAGCCGTGCTCGGCGAGTTCGCGGGCGACCTGCATGTGGGAGCGGGCGGCCTCCAGGCTGATGACGTCGGCGTCGAGGTCGTCGATGGCCTGGACGATGTCGCCGAACTCCGCGTAGCACATGTGCGTGTGGATCTGGGTGTCCGGCCGTACGCCGCTGGTGGTGAGCCGGAAGGACTCCGTCGCCCACGCCAGATAGGCCGGTCGGTCGGCGGCGCGCAGCGGCAGGGTCTCGCGCAGCGCGGGCTCGTCGACCTGGATCACCGAAGTCCCGGCGGCCTCCAGGTCGTTGACCTCGTCGCGCAGGGCGAGGGCCACCTGGCGGGCGGTGTCGCGAAGCGGCTGGTCGTCGCGGACGAAGGACCAGGCGAGCATCGTGACGGGGCCCGTGAGCATGCCCTTGACCGGGCGCTCGGTCAGGGAGTTGGCGTACGAGGTCCAGCGCACCGTCATCGGCTCGGGCCGGGAGATGTCGCCGGCCAGGACCGGCGGGCGCACATAGCGGGTGCCGTAGGACTGGACCCAGCCGTGCTGGGTGGCGAGGTAGCCGGTGAGCTGCTCGGCGAAGTACTGCACCATGTCGTTGCGTTCGGGCTCGCCGTGCACCAGGACGTCGATGCCGGTCTTCTCCTGGAAGGAGATGACCTCGCGGATCTCGTTCTCGATGCGCTGCTCGTACCCGGCGGTGTCGATGCGCCCGGCGCGCAGGTCGGCGCGGGCGGTGCGCAGCTCGGCTGTCTGCGGGAACGACCCGATGGTGGTCGTGGGAAGCAGGGGAAGGCCGAGGTGGGCGCGCTGGGCGGTCGCCCGGGTCGCGTACGGCGCGGAGCGGCGGCCGTCGGTGTCGGTGACGGCCGCGGCCCTGGCTCGGACGCCCGGGTCGTGGGTGATCGCGGAACCGGCGCGGGAGGCCAGGTCGGCGCGGTTGGCAGCGAGTTCGGCGGCGATGGTGTCGGTGCCCTGGGCGATGCCCTTGGCCAGGGTGACGATCTCCGTCGTCTTCTGCTGGGCGAACGCGAGCCAGCGCAGGATCTGTGGGTCGATGTCCCGCTCGGCCGCGGCGTCGATCGGCACGTGCAGCAGCGAGCAGGAGGCGGCGACGTCGACCCGGTCGGCGAGGCCCAGCAGGGTGCCGAGCGTGGCGAGGGACTTCTCCAGGTCGTTGATCCAGATGTTGCGGCCGTTGACGACACCGGCGACGAGACGCTTGCCGGGCAGTCCGCCCACCGCGGCGAGCGCGTCGAGGTTGGCGGCGGCCGCGTCGGTGAAGTCCAGGGCGAGGCCGTCGACCGGGGCCTTGGCCAGGACCGGCAGGGCGTCGCCGAGCCGGTCGAAGTAGGAGGCGACGAGGAGCTTCGGCCGGTCGGGGAGGGCCCCGAGGTCGCGGTAGGCGCGCGCGGCGGCGTTGAGGTCGGCCGGGGTGCGGTCCTGGACCAGGGCGGGCTCGTCGAGCTGCACCCACGCGGCGCCGGCCGCGCGCAGGTCGGCGAGGACCTCGGCGTACACGGGAAGCAGCCGGTCCAGGAGCGTCAGCGGCTCGAAGTCCGCGGCGACGCCCGGGGCGGGCTTGGCGAGCAGCAGGTAGGTGACCGGGCCGACGAGGACGGGCCGGGCGGCGAGCCCGAGGGCAAGGGCCTCCTTCAGCTCGGCGACCTGCTTGGTGGAGTCGGCCGTGAACACCGTGTCCGGACCCAACTCGGGCACGAGGTAGTGGTAGTTGGTGTCGAACCACTTGGTCATTTCCAGCGGCGCCACGTCCTGGGTGCCGCGGGCCATCGCGAAGTAGCCGTCGAGGGCGTCGGTGTCGACGGCGGAGCGGTGCCGCGGGGGGACGGCGCCGACCATGACACTGGTGTCCAGGACGTGGTCGTAGTACGAGAAGTCGCCGGTCGGCACCTCGTGGACACCGGCCGCCGCCAGGCGCTGCCAGGTGGAGCGGCGCAGTTCTTGCGCGGTCTGCCGGAGGGCGTCGGCGGTGACGCGGCCCTTCCAGTAGCCCTCGATGGCCTTCTTCAGTTCGCGGTTCTGGCCCTGGCGGGGGTAGCCGTACACGGTGGCCCGTGCTGCCGCGGCTGCGGACTTGGTGGTCACGGAGATCTCCTTCGCGAGATGAATCCCTGAGATCCCGGCGACGGGACGAGAGCGCGAAGGCAACGACGAACCGGACGGCCACGACCACGCGCGGCAAAGGCACGGTCGCTGGTCGCTCTGTCCGGTATGTACGCCGACCCGCCCTCGAGGTCACCGAGATATCCGCACCCGAATGGTTCGCGTGCGGACAGCGGGCAGGTCTTCGGACTCGCGGGCACGTCTCGTCGTACGAGACACCTAGTGGCCGTCGCTTCCCGGAGCCGTACGTCGGATCCAGTGCGTATGACGGCGGTCGTTCCCGCTCACCGCTGCGGGGCAGTCCCGGATTCCCACCGGGTTCCCTCTTACGACGCGCCTGCCTGGCGGGCAGGGCGAACCAGCTGCACGCGCCAGGTTAGAGGGTGTACGCCCTTCTGGGCAGCGGTGTTCACATTCCGGAACGTGAGATGAGACACGGGTGGGAGCCGTTTGGCTGTGCGCGCGAGGGGGGCGGGGGACAACCGACCGGTTGTTCCCCGCCCCCCTCGCACCTGCGGCCGGGCTCTCGGCCCGGCCGCGCGCCCTAGTGGAACTGCTCTTCCTCGGTGGAGCCGGACAGCGCGGTGGTGGAGGACGCCGGGTTGACGGCCGTGGACACGAGGTCGAAGTAGCCGGTGCCGACCTCGCGCTGGTGCTTGACGGCGGTGAAGCCGTGCTCCTGCGCGGCGAACTCCTTCTCCTGCAGGTCCACGTACGCGGTCATGCCGTGCTCGGCGTAGCCGCGGGCGAGGTCGAACATGCCGTGGTTGAGGGAGTGGAATCCGGCCAGGGTGATGAACTGGAACTTGTAGCCCATGGCGCCCAGTTCGCGCTGGAACTTGGCGATCTGGTCGTCGTCGAGCGCGGCCTTCCAGTTGAAGGACGGCGAGCAGTTGTAGGCCAGCATCTGGTCGGGGTGCTCGGCGTGGATGGCCTCGGCGAACTCGCGGGCCTGGGCGAGGTCGGGGGTGCCGGTCTCGACCCAGATGAGGTCGGCGTACGGGGCGTAGGCGAGGCCGCGGGCGATCACGGGGGCCATGCCGTTCTGGACGCGGTAGAAGCCCTCGGCCGTGCGCTCACCGGTGACGAACTCGGCGTCGCGCTCGTCGACGTCGCTGGTGAGGAGGTTGGCGGCGAGCGCGTCGGTGCGGGCGACGATCAGGGTCGGCACATCGGCGATGTCGGCCGCGAGGCGGGCCGCGTTGAGGGTGCGCACGTGCTGCGCGGTGGGGACGAGGACCTTGCCGCCGAGGTGCCCGCACTTCTTCTCCGAGGCGAGCTGGTCCTCGTAGTGGATGCCGGCCGCGCCCGCCGCGATCATCGCCTTGGTCAGCTCGAAGGCGTTCAACGGGCCGCCGAACCCGGCCTCGGCATCGGCCACGATCGGGGCCAGCCAGTCCACGGCGGAGTCGCCCTCGCTGGTGGCGATCTGGTCGGCGCGCAGCAGCGCGTTGTTGATCCGGCGGACCACCTGCGGCACGGAGTTGGCCGGGTAGAGCGACTGGTCGGGGTAGGTGTGCCCGGCCTGGTTGGCGTCGGCGGCCACCTGCCAGCCGGACAGGTAGATCGCCTGCAGCCCCGCCTTGACCTGCTGCACGGCCTGGCCGCCGGTCAGCGCGCCGAGGGCGTGGACGTAGTCGAGTTCGTGCAGTTGGCGCCACAGCCGTTCGGCGCCGCGCCGGGCCAGGGTGTGCTCCTCACGGACGCTGCCGGAGAGCCGCACGACGTCCGCGGCGCTGTAGGTGCGCTCGATCCCCTGCCACCGCGGGTCGGTCGCCCACCGCCGCGCCAGTTCCTCGGCCGTCGCCGTCGTCGTCCCTGCCTGTGCCATGACCGTCTCCCGGAGATTCGTGAACTGTGCGAACATCTGGCACTGAGTGCCTGGATAATCTGGGGTGCGGCCCACCGGGTCCGTGTGTGGACAGGTGAGCAATGCTGCCGAGTCGGGCGGAAGGGCCGGGATCTCCGACGTCAGGGCATGAGTTCGCGCCCCGGTTCCGCTCCGCCCGACGGAGTCCGGCGGGCCGCGGTTCGACTGTGACATCGGCACTCAGTGCCAGCAAGCGAGGAGAGATGCCAACTTCTGCGAATCTTCCGCGGTGGTTTTGCCAACTCTGTTAAGGCCAGCGGGCGGGGCTGCGTGACTACGATCGCGGGCATGCCCGACGGCAGGGGGCCCACGAACGGCCGAAGGGACGGCCGTGGGGGACCGGTTCGGTGGTCGTGGATGCCCGAGGGGGCGGGAGTCACGGATGCCCGTGGGGACGGGAGTCAGGGATGTGTGAGTCGGACGGGAGCCACGAGTGAGCAAGACGTACGCGGGAGCGCGGCTGCGGCGGCTGCGCGAGGAGCGCCGGATGAGCCAGGCCGACCTGGCCAGGACCCTCGCCATCTCGCCGAGCTATCTGAACCAGATGGAGCACGACTCCCGCCCGCTCACCGTGCCCGTACTGCTGCGCCTGACCGAGGCGTTCGGCGTCGACCCGGGCTTCTTCTCCGAGCGCGACACCAGCAGGCTGGTCGCCGACCTGCGGGACGCCCTCACCGGTGAGGTCTCCACGGGCCAGGTGTCCGCGACCGACCTCTGCGACCTCGCCTCCCGCATGCCCGCCGTGGCCACGCTCCTGGTGGACCTCGGCCGCCGCAACCAGCGCCTCACCGAGCAACTCGCCGAAGCGGCGGAGGGGCGGGGACCGGGACCGGTGGTGCAGCCGCGCTCCGCCCACGAGGAGATCCGGGAGTTCTTCTACCGGCGCCAGAACTACCTGCACGACATCGACCTCGCCGCCGAACAGTTCGCCGCGGAGATAGGCATCCGTCCCGGCGAGGTCGTCCGCGCCCTGTCCGCGCGGCTTGCCGAGCGCCACGGCGTGCGCCTCGCCGCGGACTCCGACGAGCGCTTGCACCACTACGACCCCGCCGCCCGCGTCCTGCACATCTCCGGCCGCCTGCGCCCCGGCCAGCAGGCGTTCCGCATGGCCACCCAGCTCGCGCTCCTCGAACACACCGACCAGGTCTCCGCCCTCGCCTCGGAGGACTTCGCGCAGGACTCCGCGGCCTGGCCGCTGGCCCGCATCGGCATCGCCAACTACTTCGCCGCCGCACTGATCCTGCCCTACCGCCGCTTCCACACGGCCGCCGAGGAGTTCCGCTACGACATCGAGCGGCTCTGCGACCACTTCGGACTCGGCTACGAGACGATCTGCCACCGCCTCAGCACCCTGCAGCGGCCCCGGCTGCGCGGTGTCCCGTTCTCCTTCGTGCGGGTCGACCGGGCGGGCAACATGTCCAAGCGCCAGTCCGCGACCGCGTTCCACTTCTCCCGCGCGGGCGGCACCTGCCCGCTGTGGAACGTCTACGAGGCGTTCGCCGCCCCCGGCCGCATCCACGTCCAGGTCGCCGCCATGCCCGACGGGCAGCGCTACCTGTGGACCGCCCGCGCCCTCACCCGGCACCGCGGCGGCTGGGGCGAACCCGGCAAGACCTTCGCCATCGGCCTCGGCTGCGAGATCCGCCACGCCTCCCGCCTCGTGTACTCCGACGGCCTCGACCTCGACAACACCTCGGCCGCCGTCCCCATCGGCATGGGCTGCCGCCTCTGCGAACGCACCGACTGCCCGCAGCGGGCCGTTCCCCCGCTGGACCGCCGCCTGGCGATCGACGAGAACAGCAGCACCTTCGTGCCCTACCCCGTGGAAGGGGCACGGGGCGACGCCGGCTGACGCCGGGGCGTCGCCGGACGTCTCGACCGAATACGGCACGTACGTCCGCCGGCCGGGGCCGACCGCGAGCAGGCCGCCCGCCGGGGCCGGGCCGCAGGGCTGCCGGACCCGGCCGGCGGACCGTGCCGACCAGCTCGGAACGCCGCTGCCCACGGGCCCGGTCACCACCGCGCTCGGCCCGCCGCCCCCTTGGCTAATCTGCACGGATGAGCACCGACCTGACCCTGCTGTCGCGGGTCGCCCACCACGGGCGGGAGGTCACCGCGCCCCGCGTCCGCGGCCTCCTCGCGCTCCTCGCGGGCGACCTGCGCACCGGCCGCAGCACCGAAGGTCTGGTGGCCGGGCTGTGGCCGGACGAGCTGCCGGAGCGGCCCGGGAAGGCGGTGCAGGTCCTCGTGTCCAGGGCGCGGGCCCAGCTCGGCGCCGACACCATCGCGAGCACGGCGACCGGCTACCGCCTCACGCTCACCGAGGACCAGGTCGATAGCTCCGCCCTGCTGCGGCACGCCACCACGAGCGCCGACCGGGCCAGGGCCGGGGACCACGCCGGATCCCTCGCCGCCGCCGACGCCGGGCTCGCGCTCTGGCCGGGCACCCCCGACACCGCGGGCGCCGTCGACGACACCAGCGACCCCGTGGCCGCGCTGCGCGCCGAGCGCGCCCCCGTCCGCGACGCGCTCGTCCGCGCCCGCGCCCTCGCGCTCGCCCGCCTCGGACGGCACACGGAGGCGGCCGGTCCGCTGGCCGCGGTCACCGCCGCCCAGCCGCGCGACGAGGAGGTGCTCGCCGAACTGCTGCGCGGCACGGCGGCGACCGCGGGCCCCGCCGCCGCGCTGACGCGCTACGAGGCCTACCGCCGCGACCTGCGCGACGACCTCGGCACGGAGCCCGGCGCCGGACTCAAGGCGGTGCAGCGGGAGTTGCTGCGCGGCGAGGCGCCGGTGGCCAGGCACGGCGTACCGCACGAGCCGAACCGACTCCTCGGCAGGGACGAGGACATCGCGGAGACCGAGCGGCTGTTGCGCACCTCCCGGGCCGTGACCGTCGTCGGCCCCGGCGGCCTCGGCAAGACCCGGCTCGCCCACGCGGTCAGCCGCCGCGCCGAACAGCGCGTGGTGTACTTCGTGCCGCTCACCGGCGTCACCGCGGACCACGACGTCGCCGCCGAGGTGGCCGCCGCGCTCGGCGCGGGCGAGGGGCGGCACGGCGCCGTCACCGGCCACGCCCACGTCGACCCCGTGCCCGGCATCCTCGGCGTGCTCGGCGGCGGGCCCGCCCTGCTGGTCCTCGACAACTGCGAACACGTCATCCGCGGTGCGGCCGACCTCGTGCGCGCCGACCCGCAGGTCACCGGCGTCGGCGGTGACGAGAGTGGAGAGGATCTTGACGGCGGTGGTCTTGCCCGCGCCGTTCGGGCCGAGCAGGGCGAAGACGGTGCCGCCCGGCACTGCGAGGTCGATGCCGTCGAGGACCGTCTTGTCCCCGTAGGTCTTGCGCAGCCCCTCGGCCGCGATGGCGAGGGAGCGCGATGTCGTGGTCGTCATGGAGCAGAGGCTGCGGCAGGCCGCATTCAGCGCGGTTTCAGAAGGGTTTCAGCGCCCTGGAACCGGGCCCGCGGACAGGCACCCGCACTCGCTGACAGCCCTACGCCAGGTCGGCCGGGCGCACCCGCAGCTTCTCGGCGATCCGGGCGAGCGCCTGCTGGTCGGCGGCGGTGAGCTGGTCGAGCACGAGCTGCCGCACCGAGCGGACGTGCACGGGGGCGGCGTCGACGACCACGTCGTACCCGGCGTCCGTCAAGGCGGCGATGGTGTAGCGGCCGTCGTCGGGGTCGGGCCACCGCTCCATCCAGCCACGCTTCTCGAACCGCTTGACGACGTTGGACAGCCGTGACAGGGAGCCGTTGGCGAGATAGGCCAGCTCGCTCATCCGCAGGCGGCGCTCGGGGGCCTCGGAGACATGGCTGAGCGTCAGGTACTCGAACAGGGTCAGGCCCGACTGTTGCTGCAACGGCGACTCGAGGCGCCCCGGAAGCAGGAGCACCAGCGAGACGAGGCCGGTCCAGGCCTCCTTCTCGGGGGCGGACAGCCAGAGCGCGTCGTCGGCGGCGACTTCGACGGCGTCCTTGCCGGGGTCCGGGTTCGCGCGGGTGGTCATGCCCGCACGATACCGAACGGTATTCACTTCAAGCGTGAAGTGAAAGTGTGATACTTTCACTTCACGCTTGAAGTGAATGGGAGGATCATCATGAGCAAGCCCGAGTTCTTCGCGACCCCCGGATACGGTGAGGCGATGCGCGCCGCCAGGCGCTACAGCCAGGCGGTCCGCGTCGGTGAGCGGGTCGAGATCTCAGGTCAGGGCGGCTGGGACGACGACCTGAACTTCCCGGAGGCCCTCGAGGACGAGATCGTCCAGGCCTTCGAGAACGTCGAGCGCACCCTCAATACGGCCGGGGCCACCTGGCGGGACGTCATCGCCGTGAACTCGTACCACATCCCCGAGTCGGCCGAGGAGGTCGGCGAGGCCACCACGCGCATCATGGTCGAGCAGTTCCGCAAGCGCATGGGCGACCGTGCGCCGATCTGGACCGAGCTGGGGGTCGCGGCGCTCGGGGCGCCGAAGATGCGGGTCGAGATCCAGGTCACCGCGATGGTCGGAGGCGCGACTGAGTAAAGAAGGCGCAAGATCGGACAGAAGTTACTTTTAGGTATGCCGTGACTTCCCGCGTGGTCAGCAGTAGAACTCGTTCTGATTCAGCCAAGAGTGAGGAAGGTCACATGAGTGATGCATCCTTGCGTGGCACGGCATCTGATGGTCTGTCACGTCGAAGATTCATTGTTGGAACGAGTTCTATTCTTGGTACTGCGGCGTTGGCCGCGCAGGCCCCTGCGGCGCGGGCGGTCGACGGCGCCGACGTCCCGGCCCTGGTGATCGGCACCGGGTACGGAGGCTCCGTCGCCGCCCTGCGGCTCGCCGAGGCGGGCGTCGACGTGCACATGCTGGAGATGGGTATGGCCTGGGACACCCCGGGGTCCGACGGCAAGATCTTCGCCAACACCACGAACCCGGACGTCCGTTCCTACTGGCTGCGCACCAAGACCAAGCAGCCGCTGAGCAACTTCCTCGGCTTCCCCATCGACCGGAACGTCCCGCGACACACCGGCATCCTGGACGCCGAGGAGTTCGGCGGCATCATCGTCTACCAGGGCCGCGGCGTGGGCGGCGGTTCGCTGGTCAACGGCGGCATGGCGGTCACGCCCCGGCGCGAGAACTTCGCCGCGGTCCTGCCCTCGGTCGACGCGGGGGAGATGTACGGCACGTACTACCCGCGCGCCAACGAGGGACTCGGCGTGAGCGTCATCGACCCGGCCTGGTTCGAGACGGCCGAGTGCTACACGTACGCCCGCGTCGGCCGCAAGCACGCGCAGCGCTCCGGCTTCCCGTTCGTGTTCGTTCCCGATGTGTACGACTGGGACTACATGAAGCGGGAGGCCGCGGGCACCGCCCCCAAGTCGGCGCTCGCGGGGGAGATCCTCTACGGCAACAACCACGGCAAGAAGTCCCTGCAGCAGACCTATCTCGCCCGGGCGCGGGCGACCGGACGCGTCACCATCTCCCCGCTGCACAAGGTCACTTCGGTGACCCCGGCGGCCGGGGGCGGCTACACGGTGACGGTCGACCAGATCAACACCACCGGAGACACCGTCACCACCAAGGCCATGACGGCCGGCAAGGTGTTCTTCGCCGCGGGCAGCGTCGGAACCAGCAAGCTCCTGGTGAAACTACGGGCCACCGGCGCGCTGGCGCACCTCAACGGCGAGGTCGGCAAGGGCTGGGGCGACAACGGCAACGTCATGTGCGGGCGCGCCAACCATCTGTGGGACCCCACCGGCAGCCTCCAGTCGGCCATTCCCACGGCGGGCATCGACAACTGGGCCGCGGGCGGGGCGTTCGCCGAGGTGGCGCCGCTGCCGACCGGGATCGAGACGTACGCCTCGTTCTACCTGTCGATCACCAGGAACCCCCATCGCGCCCAATTCACCTGGAACGCGGCGGCGGGCCGGGCGGAGCTCAACTGGCAGACCGCCTGGAAGCAGCCGTCCATCGACGCCGCCAGGACCATCTTCGACAAGATCAACGCCAAGGAGGGGACGATCTACCGCACTGACCTCTTCGGCGCGTACAAGATCTGGGGAGACCACCTCACGTACCACCCGCTCGGCGGCGCGGTCCTCGACAGGGCCACCGACAACTACGGCCGCCTGCGCGGCCATCCGGGTCTCTACGTCATCGACGGCGCCCTGATCCCCGGCAACACGAGCGTCAACCCGTTCGTCACCATCACGGCGCTCGCCGAACGCAACATCGAGAAGATCATCAGCGCTGATCTGTGAGCCGGGCTTGCGCGGCACCGACCGGCGCGGACGCGCTAGCGCCGCGCCACCGTGCAGTGCTTCTGCGCGTCCAGGCGCACTTTGCGGCCGGTGAACTCCTCCAGGACGGCGATGTTCTCCGGGGCGTAGTTCGTCGCGGTGATCTTGTCGGCGTCCTTGCTGCCCAGCTTGCCGGTGTACGGTGCGGACTTCTCCAGCCAGTAGGCCGTCCGCAGGAACTGGGTCAGGACCAGGTCGCGGAGGATCGGCTCGGCTTTGATCCTGGCCCAGTAGTCGGGGTGCTTGTCCTTGGCGACGCGCAGGTAGAGCAGCAGATACCGCAGGTTGGTGGCGGCGATGTCCCGGGCGTTGCCGGCGCCGACGCCCTTGATGAACTCCTGGAGCACCGTCACCGCGGGCAGCCCCGTGAGCCCGGCGTTCAGCTCCGCGAGCACTCCCTGGAGGCGGTAGGACCCCTGTTGCCTGTCCCGCAGGTAGATGTCGTCCATGGACGAGCTGAGCGAGTCCTTGATCAGCGGCAGGATCTCCTTGCGCGGGAAGCCGCCGTGCAGAGGCACCGTCAGCACCTGCTGGCCGGCGTTGATCCACGCCGCGCTGTGGACGTCCCACCGTGTCCGGGACGGGTCGAGGTCCCACATGTGGGTCTCCTCGTGGATCGCCACCATCATCGACTCGGCGAACCCGTCGAAGCTCCGCTTGTCGACGAACTGGTCCCAGTACTTGTCGTTGGCCTGGGCGATCGCCAGGGCCTCGCCGCTCGGCCAGCGCCGCTTGTACATGGCCTGGAGGGTCCGCATCCAGTTCGAGGAGGTGAAGGACGCCTTGAGGTCGCTCAGGTCGGCGTTCGGCTGCGACGGCTCGTCGTAGCAGTAGGGATCGGGGGAGCGGTGCTGCCCGGCCTCCCCGGAGGGGCCGGCCGGCGCCGGTCCTGAGGCGGCGACGGTGCCCGCGCTCAGGGCCAGGACGACGCAGGCCGTCAGCAGGCGGGCGGAGACTCTGCGGCTCACGAGAACCTCTTCTCCAAGCGAGCGTGTGTGGGGGGTGCCGCAAGCGACGGGAGCCGAGCTGCCCGTCGCCGCCCGTCGCTTGCGTCCGGACAGGACCGTAGGGCCGCGCGCGCCGCGCGCATACTGTCATGTACCCATAACATTCGCGTGGGGGTCCGGGATGGAGGGCCCCGACGTGGGCGTGTCCCGACGTGGTCGTCCCGCCGTGGGGATCGCGGTACGCGCCCATCGCCGTCCGTCGGCGGTCAGGTCCCGTCGGCCGCCCCGGACACGGTCACGCTGACCGGCGTGCCCGCCTCGACGGTGCGGCTGACCGTGCAGAGCCGGTCGTGCGAGGTCTTCACGGCGCGGGGGAGGATCGCGCGGGCCCGGTCTCCTGAAGGACCGTCCGGGAACGTGACGGTGAAGGCGACGTCGAGGTCCGACATCCGGTTGCCGCTCTCGTCCTCGACCTTGTTGCCGGTCACGGTGACGGTGAAGACGGTCGGATCCGTGTGGCGGCTCGTGGCGACCTCCACGTCCGCGGCGGTGCAGCCGCCGATCGCGGCGAGGAACAGCTCGACCGGCGTGAAGTCGGTGCCGGAGCCGGTGCCGAAGGTGATCGTGCCGCCGCGGGCGTTGGTCGCGGTGAACCGGCCGGGGCCGGACCGCTCGAGGGAGATGGAGCGCAGTGATGTGTCGGTCATGGCGACGACCGTAGCGTCACGCCCCACGAAACGGCCCACTTGCCGCGCCTCCTCGGCCCGCCCCGCGTCTCGTCGCCCCGCCCCGCGCCGTCGCCCCGCCCCGCGTCTCCGTCGGCCCGCCCGCCCCGCCTGGCCCCGCCTCCCTCCGCGGCTTGCTGCTCCTTCCGCATCGGCGTGCCGCGCCCTATCGGTGTGCCGGGCCCTTCTCAGCCCACGTGCAGCACCCGACAGCGATCGGGGCGCGCCGGGTCCCGGTCGACGACCTGGACCGGCGGCCAGGCCCACTGCCACACGCCGATGCCCGGCGTGCGCGAGAACCGGATCCGCCCGCGGGTGCCCTCGACCGCGACGAGCGGCCACGCCTCGGCGATCCGTGCCCGGTCCGGCCCGTGCGTGCGCAGCGCTTCGGCGAGGACGGCGATCGTGTCGTACCCCTCGAAGGCCACGAACGACGGCGCCTCGGCGAGGCGCTCACGAAGCACCGCCTCGACCCGGGCGCCGAGCGGGGGCAGGTGCTCGGGAAGGTAGCGCAGGAACGGCACCGCGGCGCCGTCGTCGCCCAGCGACGCCGCCCAGTCGGCGAGTTCCGGCTGCCCGGCCGGAGCCCCGATCAACAGGTCGGTGAGACGCGGGTCGTGGCGGACGGCCTTGACGATCGGCACGGCCGGATCGGGGTGGCCGACCAGCAGGAGCAGGGCTGTCGCGCCCGAGGCGGCGAGTGCGTCGCACAACTGCGGGGGCGTGAGCGCGCGCGAGTCGAGCTCGACCACGGCGCCGCCGCGCGGCGTGAGGTGGTCCCGCAGGATGCGGGTCCCCGACGCCCAGTACACGCTCGGATCCGCCGCCACGGCGATGCGGCTGTGGCCTGCGCCGAGCAGGAAGTCCCCGTAGATCCGCCACCCGTGCGACTGCGCCGGGGCCAGGCGCGCGACCCAGTCCGTCGGCTCCTCGGTGAGCGCGTCGAGAACCCCCGACGAGCAGAGGAAAGGCAGACCGACGGCGTCGGCCCGGGCGGCGGCGGTGCGTGCGACGACGCTGTGGTACTCGCCCGCCAACGCGGCCACGCCGAGGCGGGCCAGTTCGTCCACGGCCGCCTCGGCCCGCCCCGGATCGGCCGCGGTGTCCCGCACCACCAGCTCCAGCGGCCTACCGGCGATCCCGTCTGCCGCGTTGACCTCTTGTACGCCCAACTCGAGCCCGGCGAGCAGGTGCTGACCCGCCCCGACCCAGCCGGGCCGCGTCAGCGGGACGAGGGCGCCGATGCGGACGGCGGAGTCGTCGCCGCGCTGCGCTCCTTGCGGCGATGGTGGCGTTTCCGTACCTGGGTTCATACCTGGGCGTCTCCCGAGAGGCGATGCGGCCGGGGCGGCCGGACCACAGCGTGAACGTCATCGGCGCCGAGAGTAGTTGAGCACAGAACAGCCCATGTCGGCGGCCCGTCCCCCGGAGGGTTCACCGAGCCCGCGGACCGCCGACGCGGGCCCGGCTCAGCTCTGTTCCCGCTCCACCGGAAGCCACAGCTCCGCGTCGGCCTCGGACGTGTCCGGGGACATGCGGGTGCGCAGGATTTCCGGGCCGGGGCGGCTGCGGTAGGGGTTGGACGGGAACCACTGGGTGAACACGTCCCGCCACAGCTCCTGGATGGCCTCCGGAGCGGGTCCCCTGGTGGTGAACACCGCCCACGTGCCGGCGGGGACCGGCAGGACGGTGGTGCCGTCGGGGGCGGGCGCGGACGTGATGACCCCCTGGTAGTAGTCGAGTTCGGTGCCTTCGGCGCGGCTCGGGTCCAGGTCGTCGCAGACCGCGACGATGCCTTGCGGCTCCTGGTCCGAGAGCTTCTCCAGACGCTCCAGGGCCCCCGGGTCGATCCCGCGGACGAAGTCGATGATCGCCTGGTTCGGCCCCGAGTGCACGAGTGGCACCCGCGCCTTGAGGCCGACGACGCCGAACTCCGGCTTGTCCACGACGCGATAACGCATGCTGCTGCTCCCTTCGACGGTGAGACGGAAGGCCAACCGGGGCTGGGAGACGAGCGCCGCGCCGGTACGCCTGGCCTCGGCAGGGCCGACCCCGTGCATGGCGCGGAACGCCCGGGCGAACGCCTCGCCCGAGCCGTAGCCGTAGCGCACCGCGACGTCCAGCAGGGACTCACGTCCCGCCAGCACCTCGCCGCCGGCGACCGTGAGCCGACGCCGTCGTACGTACTCCGACAGCGGCATGCCCGCGAGCGCGGAGAACATCCGGCGCAGGTGGTACTCCGAGGTGGCCGCGATCCGCGCCAGCTCGGCCACGTCCACGTCCTGGTCGAGTCGCCCCTCGATGTGTTCCAGGCTCTGGTTGAGACGCTCCAGCACTTGCGGTCTCCTTCCTCTTTCGTGATCACCACGCTAGGCGGCGGACACCCGGCCCGACCCGACATCCTGTGCCCGATGGAGTCGGGTGCGCACACGGCTCGGCGCGGGTGCGGGGCGGCGGCCCGGGCGGGGTGCGCGGCCTCGGCGCCGCCGGTAGGTTCTCCGCGGTGACGTGGAAAGAGACGCAGGGCCTCGCATCGATGACCGACGCGGCACAGTTGTGCTGGACGGCGCTCGGGGACACGGATCGGAAGCCGGCCGTGGTCCTGCTCCACGGCGGTCCGGGGCTGCCGGACTATCTGGGCGACGTCGCTCCCCTGATCGCGGATCTCGCGCCCGTGTACCGGTACGACCAGCGCGGCGCGGGCCGGTCCCCGTGGCGGGGCGCCCACTCCCTCGCCCGGCACGTCGACGATCTGGCCGAGCTGCTCGACGCGTGGGACGTGCCGAGGGCCGTGCTCATCGGGCACTCCTACGGCGCCGATCTGGCGAGCCGGTTCTGTCTGAGGCATTCCGACCGGGTCGCCGCGGTCCTGCTGATGTGCGGGCCGTTCACCGGTGACTGGCGGACCGACTACCGAGCGGAGCGCCGCCGTCGCATGACCCTGGCCCAGCAGGAGCGGCGCCGCGCGTTGCAGGAGCTGCCGCACCGCACGGAGGAGCAGGAAGTCGAACTGCTGACGCTGTCCTGGTTCACCGACCACGCCGACCCCGTACGCGGATGGCAGTGGGCGGCCCAGGATGCCCGGCTGCGCCGCCCCGTCAACTGGTCCATGAACGACGAACTCGGCAGCGACGGACGCGCGGATCCCCTCGACGAGCACCTTGCCGATCTGCGTGCGTGCCTGCCCGAGCGGGCGGAACTCCTGGCCGGAGCCGGCGATCCCCGTCCGGTGTCGGCGCTGCAATCGCTCGCGCTCCGGCTCGACCTGCCCCTGACCCGGATCGAGGACGCCGGACACGAGCCCTGGCTGGAGCAGCCCGACGCCGTGCGCGCGCACCTTCGGCGATTCGTCCAGGGAGCCGTGGGCGCCTAGGTGCGCTCGGCCGTGCCGTTCCGGACGCTGACGTGGTCGACGCGCTACGCGACCAAGGGCCACGAGGACGGCCACGGCGGCCGCGTGGGCCGGCAGCCACAGCGTCGTGGTGAAGGACAGGCAGTCGGCGACGGCGGTGTGGCTGTGGACAGCCCGCGCGTCGGCCAGGGCGGCGGTGCCGCGGTCGGCGGGGGCCGCGAGGGCCGCTTCCGTCCGGGTGGTTCCGCGTGAACGCCGGGGGTGACGTCGTCGCCTCCGGCGGGCTGTGGCGGGTCGGCGTGCGCCACCCCGTACACGCCGACCGGCTGTGCGCGGTGGTGGACCTCAAGGGCGGCACGGTCGCCACGTCCGCCCGATACGAGCGCGGCGACCACATCATCGACGACCGCACCGGCCGCCCGGTCCGCGGCCTGCTCAGCCTGACCGTCGTGGCGCGTCGCTGACCGAAGCGGACGCCACCGCGACGGCGGCGTTCGCGATGGGAGTGGAGGACGCCGCCGAGCGCTGCGGCCTCGGCCGGTCCCGTGACGACGGGCAGCCAGCAGGCGTCGGCGGTGAGTTGGCACAGGAGCGCGTTGCGGGTGGCGCCGCCGACCAGGTGCGCGACGTCGACGGGATGGTCGGCGAGCCGCTGGGCCTCGGTGAGGGCACGGCGGTGGGCGAGGGCGCTGGTGGTGCGGCGCTCCAGCCTTCGCTGACGCTGCGACACCGCCCCCGCCTCGGCATCGCTGCCCACCCCGTCCCCGCACCCGCCTGGCGCCGAGGCACGGAGCTGGGGGTGAGGGAGGATCAGCACCGCATGGCCCTGCGGCCCCTTAGGCTGAATCGCTCTCGGATCCGGCCGGGTGCATCACGAGCAAAGGGGTGGGCATGGGGGAACTGGGCGGTGGGACCGCACTGGTGACGGGCGGCTCACGCGGGATCGGGCGCGCGGTGGCTCTGCGGCTCGCTGCCGAGGGGGCGCTGGTCGCGGTCCACTACGGCAGCAACGACGCGGCCGCTGCGAAGACCGTGGCGCGGATCGCCGAGGCCGGCGGCCGGGCGTTCGCGGTGCAGGCCCGCTTCGGCGAGAGCGGCGCAGTGGACCGGCTGTTCGACGGGCTCGCTGCCGGGTTCGCCGATCACGGTGCGGACGGCCTGGACATCCTGGTCAACAACGCGGGCATGCACTCGGTCAGTTCGATCGGACAGCTCACCGAGGAGGAGTTCGAGCGGCTGCTGGCAGTCAACGTGAGCACGCCCGTCTTCGTGGTCCAGCGGGCGCTGCCGCTGCTGCGGGACGGCGGGCGGATCGTCAACGTGGGCTCGGCGTCCACCCGGATCGCGGACCCCCACCAGATCGGTTACACCGTCACCAAGGCGGCGCTGGCTGCCCTCGGCCCGTCGCTCGCCAACGAACTCGGCCGCCGTGGGATCACCGTGAACACGGTCGAACCCGGAGTGGTACTGACCGACATGATCGCCCACTACGCCGAGGTTCCCGAGGCCGTGGCCGCACTCGAGTCCATCACCGCGCTCGGACGGATCGGCCGGCCGGAGGACGTCGCGGACGTGGTGGGCTTCCTCGCGGGACCGCAGGGGCGCTGGGTGACCGGCCAGACCATCGACGTGTCCGGCGGCACCTACCTCGGACCGATCACGCCCGGGTGACCCGCCGCGGGTCACCGGCCCTGGTCCTCATCCACGGCCGGGGGTGCGCCCGATCCGCGGCTGGGAGGGCGCCCGCCGCGACTTCGGCGTCCAGCCGCGCCAGCAGGCGTCCAGGAGTGGAGGCGTTCGGGGCGGCCCGGCTGAGCCCCAACCGGTGGTGCGCCTCAGGCGCCGCGCCGCCCGCGAAGCGGGCGGTCTGCGCAAGCGACCGCGCGCCACCGAGCACCGAGACCAGGCGCAGCCCCAGCAGTTCGCCGCGCCGGTAGCGGCGTCCTCGTACCCGGCGTGGATCGGGGAGACGGTCGAACACCTCGGCGGGCGTGCCCAGTTCAGAGGGGTCCGTGTGCGGACATGGCGCGGCGGCTGTGTCCTCGAAGGGGCGCGACAGGACGCTGATCAGGGAGGATTGCACGCGGACGCGGCTCCGGATCGATCTGCGGTCTCAGCAACTTTGATCACCTGGCGTCGCGCCCGTCGATCCACTCGGATGCGCCACCCCCTGGCCGACGGGCCCGTGTCGCCATGCGGCCCGTGGAGCAGTCCCGTGGGTGCGGTGTCCGCACCGGAAGAGCGGGGGAGGTCAGCTCTGGGCGGTGGGCCGTACGACGATCTCGTTCACGTCTACCGCGGCAGGCTGATCGATCGCGAAAGCGATGGCCCGGGCGATCGCGCCGGGCGGGATCGCGACGGGAACCCGAGGCACGCGGCCTGCTCGCCCGACTTCGGACGCTGGCCGCGCGCCATCCCGGCGACCCGCGGTACACCCGACTGATCGAGGAGCTGAACGAGGGCAGCCCGGAGGTGCGGGACTGGTGGCCCCGGTACGAGGTGCAGGCCCGGCAGAGCGGTCGGAAACGGCTACAGCATCCGCAACGGGGAGCGATCGTTTATGTGTACACCGCTTTTCACCTGGCCGAACAGCCGGAGCAGACGTTGGTGGTCTATCTCGACAGCAGTGAACTGCCCAACGGGGCTCAGCCGTGACCCGCCCCAGTTCGTCCCGGCCGGTGACCACGGCCGTCGTCGCCCTCGCCGACATGTGGAGCCGCTGAGGGATCGGCGTGAGGCCCCGACACGGGCCGGGCCCCACGATCACGCCGAAGACGAATCAGTTGAGCACCCGCAGCACAGTGCGCACCACTCCCGCCGCTCCCCGCGCCATCCACCCGACTATTCCTGTCTCCACCGCCAGTTCGGCGGCCGAAGGCGCGACCTCCGCGGCCGACTCCGAACGGCACCGCGAGCAGATACGGAGCCAACGGCGCTTGCGCGCGCCGCATGTGTTGCACATTGCCATGATCCCATTCTGCCCTGCCCTCCCGCATCGTCCCCAGGCGCCCATAGGCGCGCGAGGTGCAAGGTCGACACCCATGCTGTGAGGAATTCCCAAGACCCGCTGCTTTTCGAGCGGTTGGTCAGCATGCTGGTCGCACAGGCCCCAGGGTCCATTTCTGTTCGAACACCTCACCGGAAACGGCGATCGCCGCGCCGCGCCGCGCCGCTGGGCACCGCGGGTCTGCTGAAGGCGCAGGGACGGATCGGCACGTCTCCTGAAGGCGCAGACGGATCAGCCGGGGCGTGCGGGCCGCCGCGATTCGGAGCCCAGACCCCTCAGATGTAGCCCTCGCGCAGCGCGTACGCCACGGCGTGCGACCTGTTGCGCAGGTGGAGTCGCGTGGTCAGGCCGTGCATCACGTTCTTGACGGTGCGTTCGGAGTACGACAGCTTCGTCGCGATCTCGGAGGTGTCGAGGCCCTCGGCGACCAGGCGCACGACGTCCACCTCGCGGGGCGTGAGGCCGAGGGTGCTGCCGGACTGGGCGGCGCCGCCCCGGTGCAGCCGGCCCACCTGGCCTATGAGTCGGCCGAGGAGGTCCGGCGGCAGGTCGCCGCCGCCCTTGGCGGTGGTCAGGACGGCCTGCACCAGGCGGTGCGTGGTGGCTTCACGACGCCAGACGATGGCGCCCACACCGCACTCGATGACGTCGAGGAGCTCGTTCTCGCGGACCGTGCCGACGATGAGCACGGCACGCGTGCCCTCGGTGCGCACGGTCCGCCGCAGCCGGGCGAGCGCGGCCTCGTCGAGGACGTCCTCGACGAGTAACGCGACGGTGGCGGGGCCGGTGTCCTCGCACAGCTCGACCTCGGGGTGCCGCCGCAGCTGACTGAGGACTCCCTCGCGGCTGATCGGATCAGTGGCGGTGACGCTGACCCGGACCCGCGTCGACGTGGCCACGGAGGGCACGGCGGAAGCAGCGGGCGCGGAGGAAGCAGCGGGCGCGGAGGCCAAAGCGGGGGCGGGGGACGGCGGGGACACGGGCGGGACGGCGGACGTGGACGACACGGCGGACGCGGACGGGAGCGGCGCGGGCAAGGGACTTCCTCACTTCTACGACTACGACTGCGGCTTCGGCGGTGCGCCCGGGCGCCGCCGACACGGGGGATCGGCGGCGTCCGGAGTTCATGGGGTCAGGAGCAGGCCTTGTAGAAGTGCTTCCAGCCCTTGTCCGGCATGGACGGCGGCTCGGCCGGGGTTCCGACCTCGCCGTACTTCACCTGCTCCTCGTACCTGTACTTGCCCGGGCCGCTGCTGCGCTTCGACAGCCGCACCTGCCGGTCCCAGGACCCGTCACCGGAGTTGTTGAGGACCGCGATGTCCGGGTACGCGTCGTCGTTGTAGTTGGCGACCCGCAGCTGCTTGGCCTCGCCGTGGTCACCGATGTCGGAGTGCCGGGCCCGCGCGGAGCCCAGGTCGGTCCGCTTGAGTGGGCCGGGGCGGTACTGGGCGAGGCGCGCCTTCGCGGGGTCGTCGATGCCGGAAGGCTTGACGATGTTGACGACCATGTCCAGCTTGCCGTCCTTCTGGAAGTCGGCGACGGCGGCGGTCGCGACCTCGCCCGGCTTCGCGCCGAGCAGCTTGTTGACCGACTTCTTCGCGCCGAACGAGCCGCTCGCGGTGCCCCACTGGATCGTCATCCTGGTGCCGGTGTGACCGGGATTCGAGATCTTGTCCGGGCGGCCGTCACCGTCGAGGTCGCCCACCAGCGTCGTGGCACCCGCCAGACACGCGGCGGCCGCGGCCGCCTTGCCGGACTGTCCCGCACCGCCCGACGCCGACCCCGCGGCCGCACTGGCCTGGAAGCCGCCGACGGTCAGGGTGAGGGCGACGACCGCGACGGGCGCGGCGATCAAACGTGAGCACATACGCATCTACGAACTCCCATGTCGTCACTGCTGAGCCACGCCCACCCAGCCGGCTCCCAGGGCGCCGCACGCGGGGCCGGTCCCGGTGGGCGTGGTGAGCTCTTGGGCGAGCATGGAACGAGCCTGTCGGGTGATCCGCCCCAACCGCCAGGTAAATGGGGCAGTTCGGGACACTGGAACGGAGAAAGAGGCTCTGACCTGCGGGAACGTAAGGTGCCTGGAACGCGAGGGTGGGACGCCTGGGGCCCTCGGGGGCGGGGAGACGGGGTCCCGAGGGCCCTGCGGGCCGCGTCTAGTTGTGTGCGTAGGGCGTCTTCGCCGTCGCCTCGGATCCGGTCCCGGACTCGGTCTCGGAGTTGGCCCCGGACTCGGTCCCGGACCCGGTCTCGGACTCGGAGTTGGTCCCAGACCCAGACCCAGACCCGGCCCCGATCGCGGTCGACGGCGAGGGCACGGGCGCGGATGCGGGGCCTGCCTCGCTGAGGCCGTACCGCCCGTGGAACCTCCGCAGGAAGCCGGGCGCGTACCAGGCGGAGCGGCCGAGCAGCCGCATCGCGGCGGGGACGAGCACACCGCGTACGGCGACCGCGTCGATGAGGATGGCGAGGCCACTGCCCAGGCCGAACATCTGCATGAAGCTCAACTCGGCCGTGCCGAAGGCGAGGAAGCTCACGGCGAGCAGGCAGGCCGCCGCGCTGACGATGCGGCCGGTGTGCCCGAGGCCGTCCGTGACGGCGGTCTCGTTGTCGGCGCCCTGGTCGTGAAGCTCCTTGA
This sequence comes from Streptomyces flavofungini, assembly GCF_030388665.1. NCBI lineage: Bacteria > Bacillati > Actinomycetota > Actinomycetes > Kitasatosporales > Streptomycetaceae > Streptomyces > Streptomyces flavofungini. The sequence goes on from NZ_CP128846.1 coordinate 9,025,849, forward strand.
TGCGGCTGGTGACGAAGACCTCGTAGTCCATCGAGAGGCCGAAGGCGATGCAGAACATCAGCACGGTCATCGCCAGCTCCATGGGCTGGGCGGTGAAGCCGAGCAGACCGGAGAGGTTGCCGTCCTGGAAGATCCAGGTCATCACGCCGAGGGTCGCCCCCAGGCTGAGCGTGTTGAGGACCAGGGCCCGCAGCGGCTGCACGACGCTGCCGGTGAACAGGAACAGCAGGACGAAGGTGGTGAGCACGACCAGGCCGACGGCGACGGGGAGCAGGCCGCCGATGGAGTGCTTGGAGTCGACGAGTTCGGCGTCGACACCGCCCACGAGGGGGTCGGAACCGGCGGGCGGGGCGAGCGTCCGCACGTTCTTGACGAGGCTCTGGGCCGCGTCCGACTTCGGTTCCAGGTCGCTCACCACGTTGATCCGCTGGGCGTCGGCACGGCCGAGGGCCGCGTTGGCGGGGCTGTCGACCTCGGCCCGCCCGCCGGCGTACGTGCCCGTGCTGGTCTCGACGCGCGCGACACCGTCGAGAGCGGACAGCTCGGTCGCGTACGCCGCCAGCGGGGCCTTGGCCACGGGCCGGTCGATGACGATGTGCACGGCCGCGTCGTCGTTGCCGTCGAAGTTCGCCGCCAGGGCCGCGGAGACCTGGCGGCTCTTGGCGTCCTCGGGCAGCACCCGCTCGTCCGGCGTGCCGAAGGCGATGCCGAGCAGCGGGCTCGCCGCGAGCAGCAGGACCGCGAGGACGGGCAGCGCGGTGAGCGCGGGCCGGCGCATGACGGTGCGGGCAAGGCGCCCCCACAGCGGCGCCCGCCCGTCGGAGCGCCGCGCCTTCGGCCACGGCAGCTTCCCGCTGTTGACCCGGTGCCCCAGGGCCGCGAGCAGCGCGGGCATCACGAACAGGGAGCCGAGGGCCGCGATGGCGACGACACCGACCCCGGCGTAGCCGAACGAGCGCAGGAAGTACTGCGGGAACACCAGGAGCGCCGCGAGGGCGGCCGCCACGGTCGCGGCCGAGAACGCGACGGTGCGGCCCGCGGTGTGCACCGTCCTGCGGACGGCGTCGTCCACGCTGGCGCCCGCCGCGAGTTGCTCCCGGAAGCGGCTGATCATCAGCAGGGCGTAGTCGATGGCGAGGCCGAGGCCGAGGGCCGTGGTGAGGTTCGTGGCGGTGTTGGAGACGTCGGTGATGCCCCCGAGGATGCTGAGCTGGGCGAACGAGCCCGCGATGGCGAAGACGGCGATGGCGAGCGGCAGCAGGGCCGCGACCACACTGCCGAAGACGAACAGCAGCAGCACCAGGGTCAGCGGGATGGCGATGGCTTCGGCAAGCAGAAGATCGTCGACCACCTGGGTCGACATGTCGGCGCTGACCGCGGCGCCGCCCCCGGCGCGCACACTGAGCCCGTCCTTGTAAGGACCGCTGTAGTCGTCGATGACGCTCTTGGCGTTCTTCTCGAACTCTGTGGCATCACCCTTCACATGGGCGAGCACCATGGCCTCGCGACCGTCCTCGGACCGGAGCGTGGGGCTCTTGGTGTCCCAGTACGAGACCACGTTCTCCAGGTGCGCGTTCTTCCTGAGGTCGGCCACAAGGGCCCGGCCGTTGTCCCGGGCGGCCGGGGCGTCGATCCGGCCCTCGTCGGCGCGGACCAGCAGGAGCAGGTTCGTCTCGCCGCCGAACTTGTCCTCGATGACCTTCTCGGCCCGGGTGGACTCGGAAGCGGGGTCGTCGAAGCCGCCGCCCTTCAGTTTGGTGAACGCGCCGCTGCCGACGGCACCCATGAGGGCCACGGCCACGACGGCGATGACAAGGATCAGCCGGGAGCGGCGGATCGCCAGTTCGGCCAGGCGGTCAAACACGCGAGGTCTCCTTCGCATAGGTGCGGTGACGCCGACGAGAGTCGACAGAAGCCAACCAAAGAGCCCGAAGCGGGCCAGAGCTGAGAGGGAAGTGGGACGGGACGCCCCGCGCGGGCTCCCCGTCAGCGGCAGCGAGTGGCCTGATGTCCAACCCCTCGCGCCGCGAACGACGTTAGCGAGGACACAGAAAATTTGGCAGTGTTAGATTTTCCTCACACCTCGCACTGGTGTGCTACCCGCCGCGTGCCCCTCGTCGTACGGTCGCCCCATGTCCGCAGACACATCCCCGGTGGCCCCGCCCACGCTGCGCCAGCGACGCCGGGCCGCCGCCACCCAGGAGATCCTCGAAGCCGCCGAGCGCCACATCACCGAGCACGGTCCGCACGCCATGTCCCTGCGCGCGATAGCCCGCAGCCTCGGCATGACCGTGCAGGCGCTCTACCACTACTTCCCGAACCGGGACGCCCTCGTCACGGCGCTCATCGCCAAGGCTTACGACGACATGGCCGCCGCCGTGCAGGAAGCCGTCGACACCGCCGGTGACGACGCGGACCCGCCGCGCCTCGTCGTGGCGGCCGAGGGCTACCGCCGCTGGGCCATCGCCCACCCCGAGAGGTTCCAACTCCTCTACGGGGCACCCCTGCGCGACTACGCCGCACCCGCGGAGGGCCCCACCACCCAGGCCGTGCGCCGCATGAGCGCGATCTTCCAGGCCGCGATGTTCGACGGCTTCACCTGGGAGCAACTCGCTGCGGCCGACACCCCCGCGCTCTCGCCGTCACTCCAGGCCTTCCTGGGCCGCCTGCCTCCCGACGGCCTCGGCGACCTGCCGCCCCAGGCGGCCTCCCTCCTTCTGAGCGGCTGGGGGCACATGACCGGCCTCGTCCTTCTCGAAGTGTTCGGACACACGGCCTTCCTGGCCGACCACCAGGCAGAGGTCTTCCGGCTTTCCATGCGCAATCTGCTCGCCGACGTCCATCGCCGGATTCCGGCCGCGGGCGGGTCCAAGGGGCTTTCCGAGGGGAATTGACGGCCCGCTCCTCATGGTTCGCGCAACGCTCACTGGTATTCCTGCACGCATAAGGTCCGGTGATGGAATCGAGAAGTATGCGTGTGGGCGGTACGGATCGGTTCGGCGTCAGGGTTCTCGGACCGCATCGAGCTCTCTCGGCTGGGGATGAAGTGCGTTCCGCATTCAGAGTTCCGGCTATCGAGGGTGGCTGGGCCGACATCCGGCCCAGGAGCCTGCGCGGGGCGATGGCCGACCAGGGGGAGCGAATGCGGGCCTCGGCAGGTCACCTTGCCTGTATTTAACGGCACATGTCGCATCCTGGTGGCGGGCCAAGTCCTGCGTGCCTGGTCGCGCCCGACCTGCGGTCAGGCGGGCCGGGGCGCCGCGAAGGGGTAGGCGGCGAGGGCCGCGCGAACGGATGCGAGGGTGTCCCGGGCGTACTCCTGCGGGACCCGACGCGCAGGGCGTCGCGGGGCGTGGCGAAGCGGGCGACTGCCTCGTCATGGAGGGACAGCATCTTGCGCGCGTAGGCCGGCAACTCCTGGACCGCCGGGGCGAGTCCCAGATTCCGCCCGGTGGCGGCGAAGCCGCGATCGCGAGCCAGAGCCACGTCTACGCCAAGGTCTCGCACCGCCTGTGGCCGCGCCGGGGCCTCGGCCTCGTCGCCCTCGGCGCCTGGCTGACCCTCGCCCTCAGCCTGTGCCGGGCCTCGAGCGTTCCCCTGGCAGCCCTCTCGGTGGACCCGGACACGATGGAGCCCGTCACCCGGGTGCTCGGAGACATCGGCACACTCATCACCTGCATCACCTGCATCACCTGCATCGCCTGGCCCCTGCCGGGCTGGGGCCAGGCTCTGACCGCCCCGGGCCGTCGACTGCGCGCCCACCGCCAGCACCGACGGCTGCGCCCCCTGAACGACGCCCCGCACGCGTGCGCACCCACCATCGAACTCCCCTGCTGTGCGGACGGGTTCTGGCACGGTCTTGGCCGTCCTACATCGGGCGCAGCCCTCAGGTCGCAGCAGCCCTGGCCGCGAGCCGAGCGGCCGTCCAGTCCGGCGGACGGAGCGACGTCATGCGGTGGCGTCGAGCGGCGGGTGCTCGAGCACACGCGGCTTGTACTCGACCAGTTGGATGCGGCCGTCGAACGTGCGGTGCTCGGTCATCTCGAGGGCAACGTCCGGATAGCCGTCGTAGATGCGTTCCTCACCCGTGGCCCCGGTGATCACCGGGAACATGACGACCCGGAAACGGTCGACGAGTCCGGCCCTCAGCAGGGACCGGCACAGGGCGAGGCTGCCGATCGTGCTGAGGAGCCCCGAGCCGTTCGACTTCATCGCGCGGACCGCCTCGACGGCGTCTTCGCGGACGAGCGTGGAGTTCGCCCACGTCAGCGGCTCCTCGAGGGAGGAGGAGAACACCACCTTGGGAGCCTGCGTGAGCTCGTCGACGGACGCCTCTTCCTCGGGCCTGAACTCGTCCTGCCCGTCCGGGACCTCACCGCCGGCGAAGCCCGACATCAGGCGGTAGGTGTTCGCTCCCATCAGATAGGTGACCTCGGGCTGCTCACCGAGCCATGCGAGGTACTCCGGACCCTCGAGGCCCCAGAACCCGGGCCATCCCTTTCCCGACGCATGGCCGTCGAGGGAGGTGATGAAGTCGACGAGAAGCTCCGACATGGCGATGTCCTTTCCTAGGTGTCACAAGCTTGGACGGTCCGGGAGCCACGAACTCATCGGCCGCGCCGCGGCGCGCCGACGACTCACCGCCGTACGTGGTGTGCAGCGCCGCGGGCGGCTCGCTCTGGCTGATCGCCGTCGTCGTGGCGGTGTGGTGCGCGCTGATCGTGCTGCCCCGGCCACGGGGTGCCGGATCCCGTCGGGGGCAAGGCCGTCACGAACCTGCGGAACTGGAGCCTGACCCTGCTCGGTGTCGCGCTCACCGTCCAGGGCCGCGACGTGTACCTCGCTTCGATCGGCGCTTTCACCCTCGGCAACCGGAGCCTGGGGGAGGAACAGACGCCCCTCGCCGTCGCAGCGGCGTCCATGCTGCTCATCCTGACCCTGACCGGCGTCCGGATGGACGTGGGGACGTTCCGCAGCGAGCTTCTGCCCGGGCGCGGCAGGCTGCGCCTGCTGCCGGTGGTGTAGCAGACGCGCTACCTGTCCATCCAGGTCGCCCGGGTCCTCGCGCAGACCGCGGCCATCACGACGATCATGCAGTTCTTCGCGGACAACGGCGGTACGCCCTGGGTGTTCTCCGGCGTAAGCCCTTGAGCCCCGCATCTGCCCGGAGGCGATATGCGGCGACCGCGCGCGCCGGGCCCCGGGGCGCAGGAGGGGGTTTTAGGGCGGGCTCCTATGCTGGGCGCCCACAGGCGGTGGTGCTCGCGTCGACGGGCGGTGCCGGGCGGGCGTGGATGCCGGATGGGGGAGTGGCCGATGCCAGGGCCGAGCATGTCGCCGAGCGCGGCGTACAAGGGAGTTCCGGTGGGACGCCGTGCGGTGGTCCGCGGGGCGGCGCTCCTCGTGCCCGCCCTGGCAGGCGTCACCGCATGCGGGCCGCAGAAGGCGGAGCACCGCTCGGACAGCGAACTGCACGACCGGATCCACGACGTGGTCACCGCCGAGCTGCCGAAGGGGCCCGGCGTCACCGTCCTCGCCGCGAGCGGGTCCGGCATCGTGTACAGCGAGAGCTTCGGATTCGCCGACCGCGCGCGCGGCATCCGGTGCGGACGCGGCACGGTGTACGACATCGCCTCCAACACCAAGCAGTTCACCGCGGCTGCCGTCCTGAAGCTGGAGTCGGAAGGCCGCGTCCACGTACGCGACCACCTCGGCGACCTGCTGGCGGGACTTCCCCCGCACATACGGCCCCTGACGGTCCACCAGCTCCTCTCCCACACCTCGGGCCTGCCCGAGTTCCTTCCCGACCGCTACGGCGACGACTACGCACCCCTGTCCCGCGCGGAGATGCTCCAGGCCCTGAACCGCACGGAGCTGCGCTCCCGGCCGGGCCGCGCCTTCCACTACTCCAATCTGGGATACAGCCTGCTCACCGCGGTCATCGAGGAACGCTCGGGGCTGACGTACGAGCAGTTCCTCGCCGACCGCCTCTTCCGCCCTGCGGGCCTGGAGCACACCGGCTACGTCAGACCGAGGTGGGCGCGGCGCGACATCGCCGTCGAGTACGACGAGCGGGGCAAGCCCGCGGGCCGACCGAACGACCAGCCCTGGGCGCCCGACGGACCGCACTGGAACCTGCGGGGCAACGGCGGCATGCTCTCCACGGCGACAGACCTCTTGCGCTGGCACGTCGCCCTGAACGGCCACGAGGTCCTCTCCGCCGACGCGCGCCGCAAGATGTTCACCCCGCACGCGTCCGCGACCGAGGACGCCGAGGACGGACCCGCGTACGGCTACGGCTGGGCCCTGGAGCCCGGCACGGGCGAACACCGCATCGCCTGGCACACCGGGCAGAGCCAGGTCGGCGGCTCCTACTCGGAGATCGTCCGCTCCGTCGACGGGCGGGCCCTGGTGGTGATGGCCACCAACTACAGCACCAGAAAGGGGACATGGGGAATCGCCGATCTCGAACTGGCCCGCGGGATCGTCGACCTCGTCCTGGAGGACTGACCACAGCCACCAGGATCGTGAAGTCGGCTACGGAGCACGGGGGTTGGGGGAGGGCAGGTCAAGATCCACAGGGTTTCGGGTCTGTCCCGAAGAGCGGCACGTTCGAACTGGTGCCCAATGATGGTCGCAGCCGGGGCCCCGGTCCCTCGGCGGCATGCCCCGAGGTGCACGAGTCGCCGCGCGCGGGCCACCGTTTCCCTTGCCGGAGGGCGGAAGGGGAGCGTCCGGCATCGATGCCCGAAGGGGCAGGAGCGGACGGAGCGTGCCCGAGGCGGTGTGCCTCGTACCTCGCTGTGCGTGTAACAGGGATGTATTGGCGGGCGGTCGGGATGAACGCGGCTTCGAGTCGGGCGGCTCATGCAGGTCAGCAACGCCCGCTCGCACCGGCTCGTACGACTCGGAGCGAGCGGCCGACATCCCGACCGACACCGAGGAAGAAACGATGCGCGTTCACAAGCTCACCTTCGCCGCCCTGGCCGTTGCCGCGACCCTCTCGCTCTCGGCGTGCAACGACGGTGACGACTCGGCAGGGGACTCCCCGTCGGCCGAGTCCACCGCTTCGTCCTCGTCCGGCGGTTCGGGTTCGGGCGGCTCGGGCCAGGACGGCGGGAAGGACTCCGGCGGGAAGGGCTCGTCCGAGGAGGGCTCCGGCGGGCAGGGCGCGGCCACCGGCGGCGGCTCCGACACGAGCGCCAGGGTCGGCAAGTGCCGCACCGACGAGCTGGACATCTCCGCGTCGGACAGCACGGTCGACGGCGACACCGAGGGCACGGTCGCGGTGACGTTCAGGAACGGTGCCGGCAAGGACTGTTCCCTGACCGGATTCGCGGCGTCGACCTGAAGACCAGCGAGGGCGATCTCTCCGCGACCCGCACGGGCCGGTCAAGCCCGATGACGCTCAAGGACGGCGAGTCGGTGTCCTTCGGTGTCACCTACCCGGTCAACGACTCGGGCGGTTCCGGTGTCAGCGTCTCGGCGATCGTGGTGACGCCCCCCGGGGAGACGAAGTCGTTCTCGATGGAGTGGCCCGGCGCCTCGACCCTTCCGGTCACCGAGGGCGGCGGTTCCTCGGTGAAGGTCGGCCCGATGGGCGGCGCCGGTCAGGGCGGAGCGAACTGACCGGCTCGTCGAGCCGGGGGGGGCGTCAAGGCGGCGCGGGATGCCGGGAGGTGGGCGGGGCGCGGTGTATCGCGGGCGTATCGAAGAACGCGTACGCCGACGCACGGGTCTCCTGGCTGCCCTGAGGGCACGGACCGCGGTGGTCCGTGCCGAGGGCCTGGTGCCCCGGCTCCGGAAGGTGAGAGTGAAACGGAGCACGTCGTGCCGTATCGGAACGTTCGTCCGTCGCTGAGGGGGGCGGCCTTGCCGCCGGTGTCGCCCTGCTGATGGTGGCCCGGGCCGGGCCCGCCACCGCCGCCCCCGCGCGGGGCGGGAGCGTGCAGGCTCAAGGGGCCGCACGGCCACGGCTATCCCCCCCGACGCCGAGGGCGTGCCGCGTGACGTGGACCGTGCGACGCCAGCGTGACGGGCGGGGCCGGAGGGGCGGTCTCCACCAGCCCGGCGCCGTGGACCTCGACATCAGCAAGGCCATGGCGAGCGTCTTCTGCCCGACGTCCTCCTGGCTCCGCGAACCAGCTCGACGTGGCAACTCCACGACCGAGCCCTGCGAATCGACCCTGCGATCCGGCCCCGCGAACTCGGCACGTGGCGGTACCTCGTGGGCCCGACTGGCTGGTACCCGCATCCGCTTCCCGCTTCAATGGAGCAGGGGGCGGGCTCCGGGACCGCCAGTCGGGCAGTCGGCGGTCCGCCGCGGAGTGTGCCCCGCGCCATCCGCACCGCCCCGCGCACCACCGACGACCCGCAGCACCCGCCAAGGCCCCGCCGCACCCGCTCGCCTCGATCGGGGGAAACCACGTGAAGGCCATCGTGCAGGACGTCTACGGCTCGGCGGACACGCTCCACGTACGCGACGTCGAGCGTCCTTCCCCGGGCGAGGGCCAGGTGCTGGTACGCGTACACGCCGCGGGCGTCGGCCCGGACGTCCTGCACGTGATGACCGGACTGCCCCTGATGGCCCGCGCGTTCTTCGGGCTGCGCAGGCCGAGGAACCCCGTTCGGGGCTGGGACGGCGCCGGACGCGTCGAGTCGGTCGGCGCGAAGGTGACGGGCGTCGAACCCGGCGACGCGGTGTACGGGCACCTGGACGGCTCCTTCGCCGAGTACGCGCTCGCCAAGGCCGAGCGCATCGCGCCCAAGCCCGGGAACATCAACTTCGTGCAGGCCGCCGCCGTCCCGGTGTCGGCCGTCACCGCCTTGCAGGCGCTGCACGCCAAGGCGGGCCTGCGGGCCGGCCAGCGGGTCCTGGTCATCGGCGCCTCGGGCGGCGTCGGCAGCTTCGCCGTCCAGCTCGCCGTCGCCCACGGCGCGGAGGTCACCGGTGTCTGCGGGGGCCGCGCGGCCGCGTTCGTCCGCTCCCTCGGTGCCACGGCCGTCCTCGACCACACCCGCCAGGAGATCACCGAGACCCCGCACCGGTACGACGTCGTCGTCGACGCCGCAGGCAACCGCCCGCTGCCCCTGTTGCGCCGCGCCCTCACTCCCCACGGCACCCTCGTGCGCGTCGGCGGCGAGGGCGGAAGCCGCTGGTTCGGCGACACCGGGACCCAGCTGCGGATGGCCCTGCTGACCCGCTTCGCGCGGCACGACCTCCTCGGTCTGTGGACGGTCGTGCGCCGAGCGGACCTGGTGACCCTCACGTCGCTGATCGAGAGCGGCGCGATCACGCCGAGCGTCGACAGCGCCTACCCCCTGGCCGAGGCCCGGGCGGCCGTCCGCCGACTGGAGCGGGGCCATCCCCGGGGCAAGGTCGTCCTGACCGTGTCCCCCGGGGCCTGACCGGTGCGCCGGCCCTGACGCGGGCGGGAGCTCAGGCGAACGGGTCGCCCGCCACCCCGCTCAGACGGACCAGTCCGGGGCTGCCCTCGCCGCCGTTGTCGGTGACGCGCGCGTACAGCGTGTAGGCCGAGCCGGTCTCCTCGGCCCGGGCGCGCACCCACGTGAGGACTTCCTCCACGTCGGCGCCGGTCACCTCGTACTCGTCCGACGCCCCCGGCGACGCCTCCCAGAAGTACGCCCGGTAGGTCGCGTCGTCGTGCTCCCAGGTGGTGTCTCGCGGATCCACTGCTCGTACGTGCATGGGGCAACCGTATCGGCAGGGGCGCGCGGCCGGTCCGCCGACGTGGGACGGTCGCCCGCCGGCGGGGAGCCGAAGCCCTCGACGGCGGGCCGCTAGACCTTCGGATCCGCCTGCCTCTCCTCGGCGAGGAGCCCGAGCGGCACCTCGTCCAGGACTTCACCCCTCACCCAGGCCGAGGAGCGCAGCACGCCCTCGCGGACGAAGCCGTTGCGCTCGGCGGCGCGGAGCATCACGGCGTTGTCGGCCAGCGTCTCGATCCGCACCCGCCGCGGACCGCGCACGACGAAGCCGTAGTGGCAGAGGACCCTGACCGCGTCGGTGCCGTAGCCCTTGCCGCGCAGGGACGGCAGCAGGCCCACGCCGATGTGCGCGGAGCGGTTGTGGGTGTCGATGTCCCACAGCCACGCGCAGCCGGCCGGCGTGCCGCCGTCCAGCTCCACCACCGAGAACGCGGCGTACCGGTCCTGCTTGTCGTCCACGACGACCCTGGACTCCTTGGAGCCCGGCATGACCGGCCGCCACGGCCGGCCGTCGGACCGCGAGTGGTTCTCCACGTCGTCATGGAGCTCGGCCTGGAGAATCGGGATGTCGTCCTCATGGCGGGCCCTCAGCCCGACTTTGCCGCCCTTGAGCATGGGAGCTTCCTGTCCGGACGCGCCGTCCAGCTGCAAACGAATCAGCGGTCCGTCGCGGCCGGTGCGGTGGGCGGCGGTGCCACTGCGCTACGGCCGTACCGCCACCGCGTCGATCTCGAAGAGCATGCCCGGGAGCGCGAGCGCGGCGACGCCGCTGAGGGTCTGGGCGGGCAGCCGGTCGCCGAAGCGCGCGTGCAGCGCCTTGCCGAGGGCCTCCAGCTTCTCCTGGTCGTGGTCGACGATGAAGCTGCCGAGCCGGACCACGTGCTCGTAGCCGAGACCGACTCCCTCCAGCGCCGACTGGAGCCGGTCGAGGGCGAGTTCCACCTGCGTGGCGAAATCGCCGGGGACGGGGGCGCCGGTGCTGTCGGATGCGTACTGCCCGGCGATGAAGACGAGTTCGCCGGGCGCCGACACGGCGTGGCTGTAGCCGAAGGGGGTCGGGTCGTGGAGGGCGGCCGGGTTGGTGATGGTGCGGTGATCGTTCGTCATGTCCGGTCGAACACCCGTGCAGGTCGCTTCATTCCGGCCGCGTGCCAGGAGTCCCGGCACGACAGCGCTGACACCCGATGGCGCTGACATCCGGCAGGGCTGTCCGTGGGGGCTGCCGGATCCGAAGTGGGCGTGAATGCGCCCCGCCCCATGGACCTCGCCCGGGGGCATGGTGCACGGTGACTGTACTTTGACAACCGCGGGGTCATGATGAGTGGTGTTGTGGAGCGAGTTGAGGTCGCCCGGACGTTCGAGCGGTGCGAGGAATCGCGCCTTGTGGTCCGACGGGCGTTCGACCGGGCCCGTCACATGCAGGCGAAGGCCACGGAGATGCGGTTGCGGACCGAGCAGATGCGCTGGGACGGGCCCCCTGGGGCGGGCCTGCGGGGTCGTGTCACGGGGGAGCGGCGTCGTCGGGGTGGTAGCGGGCCTTGATGGGGGCGCGTTCGCCCTCGCGGACCTGCCCGAACCAGCCTGCTGGCCCTACGCCTTCCCGGCTGAGCCGCGCCCCGGCAGCCGCTCCGTGACCCGGTCGAACAGCTCGGTCAGCGGCTCCGCGACGTACCGGCCGAACTCGGTGAGGCCGTAGGTGACGTGTGGCGGAGTGGTCGGCTCGACCTCCCGCCGGAGCAGTCCGTCCTGGACCAGCGCGCGCAGCGTCTGGGCGAGCATCTTCTCGCTGATGCCCTGGATGCCGTCGCGCAGCTCGTAAAACCGGAGGTCCTTGCCCCGCAGGGATATCAGCACCCAGACGCCCCACCTGCTGGTCACGTGGTCGACCACGTCGCGCGCGGGGCAGTCGGTGTGAAACACGTCATAGCGAGTGCCCGGCTCGGCCTGTGTGGACTGCGCGCCTTCCTCCATGTCGGGAGCTTACCTCTGGGTATGTCCTTACGAAGAGTAAGCCCGGCTTCTAGCGTCAACTGCCGTACCGCACAACGGACTAGGAGCTCAACATGATCGTGGTGACCGGGGCTACCGGGAATGTGGGTCGGCCTTTGACGCAGGCGCTGGTGGAGGCGGGCGAGCAGGTGACGGCGGTGTCGCGGCACGCGACGGCGGTGGACGGCATCCGGCACGTGGTGGCCGACCTGGCCGAACCGGCGAGCCTCGCGCCCGTCCTTGACGGGGCGAAGGCGCTGTTCCTCCTCCTGTCCGGCAACCTGCACGCCCCCGACTCCCGCCCGGCCGACCTCGTCGACCTGGCCGTGGCCCGTGGGGTCCGCCGGGTCGTCCTGCTGTCCTCGCAGGGCGTGTCGACCAGGCCGCTCGGGCCCACCCGGGTCGCGATGCGCGCGCTGGAGGACGCGGTGCGCGCCTCCGGCCTTGACTGGGCCGTGGTGCGGCCGGGCGGCTTCGCCTCCAACGCCTTCGCCTGGGCGGAGTCCGTCCGCACGCGGGGCATGGTCGCCGCGCCCTTCGGTGACGTCGGGGTGCCGGTCGTCGACCCGGCGGACATCGGCGAGGTCGCGGCGGCCTGCCTCCTCGACGACCGGCACAACGGCGGGGTGTACGAGCTGACCGGGCCGGAGGTGATCTCGCCGCGTCGGCAGGCCGAGGCGATCGCCACCGCGCTCGGCTCGCCCGTGCGCTTCCACGAGCTGACCCGCGCCGAGGCGAAGGCTCAGATGACCCGGTTCGTACCGGCGGAACTCGCCGACGACACCCTCGACATCATCTCCGCCCCGAACCCGGACGAACTGCGGATCAGCCCGGACGTGCAGCGCGTCCTCGGCCGCGCCCCGCGCCCCTTCAGCGACTGGGTCGCCCGCAACGTCGCGGCTTTCCGCTGAGGGCGACGGCCGCCGGGGGGAAACTCCCCGGCCGCCGCTCCGGCCCGGCGTGCCGCTGGGCCGGAGCGGCGGGACCACCCGGCTCTGCCTCCCTCGGGGCGAGGCTCCGCTCAGATCTGCCCCCGGAACAACGCCGCACTCAGCACGTGGCCCGGTAGGACAGATCCGGCAGGTACGTCCGCCAGTCCCGCCGCGACAGGCCCGAACCCGCCCGCTCGCACACCGCGGCGACCAGAGATGCGGGGTCGAGCGAATACTTCTGCAAGGGCACGTGGGAACCGCCCGCATACAGCGTCCTGTCGTCGGCGCTGAAGGCCAGCGACGTGATCGTGTCGCCGGGCGTCGGCAGGGGCGAGCCGAGCGGCTGGCTGGAGGGGACGTCCCACAGCTGGAGGACGCCGGAGCGGGTGGCGACCGCGAGCGTGGCGTTGTCGTGGGAGAAGGCGAGCGCGGTGACCCCGTCGCCGTCGGCCGTGGGCGGAGCGTCGGAGTCCGCGGCGGTCAGGACGGCGCGGCGGGTGGTTCCGGTGCCGTTCCAGACGGTCACCCGGCCGTAGGCGTCGCCCGCGGCCAGGTACTGCCCGCCGGGGCTGAAGGCCAGTTCGCTGGTCAGGGTGCCGCTCAGTGACGTGCGCACGGTCCTGCCGGAGCGGGGGTCGGCGATGGCCTGCCAGGAGGCGACCCTCGCCGCGTCCCGTCGTACCGCGAGTGTCCCCGAGATGTCCTTGAGGGTCCTGACCTTCTCGGGACGGCCGCCGGAGCGCAGGTCCCACACCTCGGTGGTCTCCTGCATCGAGGTGCGGGCCAGGTACAGGCGGGAGCCGTCGGCGCTCAGCACGAGACCGTCCAGGCCGCTCCCGCCCATCTCGTCCGCTTCCAGTACGACCGACGCGTGCTCCCTGCCCTTTCGGACGTCCCAGACCGTGACACGCTCCCGCGTCGACGCACCGGGATCACCCAGCTGCCGTGCCCGCCCGTAGGCGAAGTACCGGCCGTCGGCGCTGAACGCCATGAGGTCGGAGCACTCCTCGGCCTGCTCGGGGTCGGTCATCTCGGCCGCACTCAGCTCCTGGGTTGCCACGTCATCAGGGTCCGCGGCCACGGGGCTGTCCTCGGAACCCCGCGGGCATGGCTCGACCTTCGGTTCGAAGACGGTCCGGCCGCTACGGGTGTCCACCAGCCGCAGCTCCTTGGCGCCCTTCGCGTGGCGGACGACGGCCTGAGTGCGGCCGTCCGCGGCCAACCGCCCCGGGGAGAAGTACTCCTTGCGCCAGGGCGCCTCGACCGCGGACCTGACGCTCAGCGAGTGCAGCACCGTCCTCGTCTCGTTGAAGTAGCGCACGGCTCCCGCGTCCAGGTCGAGTTCGAACCCCCAGAACGCGTCGCCGACGGTGGCCCGGCGCAACACCGGCGTGCCCGGCGCGGCCAGCCGCCACATCGCCACCCCGTCCGCCGTGGACGCCATCACGAACGTGTTGTCCTTGCTGAAACGGACGTCCTGCAGGCCTTTGCTCAGCACCCGTGGCGCCTCCCGGCCGCTGCGCAGATCCCAGCGGCGGATGTCACGGCCGGTGACACGTGCCAAGTGCCTGCTGTCCGGGGTGAAGACGAACGAGGCGCCGCGGCACTCGAACCGCTTCTTGTCCTTGGCCATCCAGGCTGGGCTGAGGCGGGAGCGCCGGGCGATGTCCCAGATCTCCAGCGGACCTTCCTCATCGCAGCGGGCCAGCAGGCGGTTGTCCGCGCTGAGCGCGAAGCTCTGCGACTTCTCAGAATGCCGCTGTCTCAAGGTCAGCACGGCACGGCCGGTGCGCACGTCGAAGACCTTGCTGGACGAGGCCTCGGGGCCCTCTGCTTCATCCGGACTGTCCCCGCTCTCCAGCTGATCCGCCCTCCCCGCGCCCGCCGGCGCATCCGCCCCGCCCGCGCCCCGAGGGCTGTCCGGCCCGCCCACGCCCCACGGCACCCCCATGTCATCGGGGCCGTCCGGCGGATCGGAGCCGTCCACGTCCCATACCGTCAGGGCCACACGCTTGCCGTCGGGGGAGAAGGTGACGTTCGGCCCGTTGGTCGCGGGCAGGCGGCTGCGCACACGTCCGGCGCGGACGTCCCACAGCACCGTGGACTCCAGCGTGCTCACGGCCAGCGTCCGGCCGTCCGGGCTCACCGTCACCTCCGGATCCTGCGCGGCCAGCTTGCCGAGCCCCGGATACGAGCGCGCTCTCGGCCGCAGCTCCCGCATGTCCCAGGTGCGCACACGCTTCGCGCCCACCCCCACCAGCGTCCGCCCGTCGGCGGTCAGCTCCGTCGCCACCGCTTCCGATTCGGCGCCGGGCCGGGAGAAGGACGACTCCTCCTTCTGCGCCATGGCGCCGAGGAGCGCCGCACGGGTCTCGGTGGACTCCGCGAGCCGCCAGGCGGCGACGCTCAGCCGCATCGCGGTGACCGGGTCGTGACCACGCATGGTGGCAGCGGCCGCGGCGATGCGGCGGGCCTCGGCCTCGACGTGCCGGCGCTCACTCGTACGGCTCTCCCGCCACGCCACCGCGCCCGCCACCACCGACAGCGCCACCAGCACGGCCAGCGCCCCCGACAGGACACGTCGACGCCGCCGCGCACGCGAACGGGCGCGGCGGCTCGCCGTGAGGAAGGACAGCTCCGGCCCGGTCAGGTCCGCGCACCCGTCCCCGTCGGCGGGGAAGTGCTCCGCCGCCGTGGTCAGCCGGGCGCCCCGGTACAACGCGCCCGGGTCGTGCGCCAGCTCCTCCCAGGTACGCGCCGCCTCCGTCAGGTGACGGTGGGCGCGCAGCCGGTCCCGGTGGGCGTCCACCCAGGCTCCCAGGCGGGGCCAGGATGTGATCAGCGCCTCGTGGGCGAGGTCGACGGTGTCGTCGTCGAGGGTGATGAGCCGGGCCCGGGCCAACAGGTCCACCACGGCGTCGACCTCGTCGCGGTCACCGAAGTCGAGTTCCGCGCGCGGGATCGGGCGCCGGGTGTCCTGCGCCCCCTCACCCGGGGCGATGAGGCGCAGCAGGATCAGCCGGGCCAGCTCCTTGCGGCCGTCCGAGAGCCGTGCGTGGACGTCCTCGGCGGTGCGGGCGATCGCGCCGTGCACGCCGCCCGTGTCCTCGTACCCCTGCAATGTCAGTGTCCGGCCGCGCCGTCGCCGCCAGGTCTCCCGCAGCGCGTGCGACAGCAGCGGCAGCGCCCCCGGCTCACTCCCGGCCTCCCGCACGAGGCGGGCGGTCAACTCACGTTCCACGATGAGCCCCGAGACCTGCGCGGGCTTCACGACCGCCTCCCGAAGCTCGGCGGCCGACATCGCCGTGACCAGCAGGCTCGCTTCCGACAACACGTCCGCCAGAGGCCGGTGTTCGGCGCAGCGGCCGTAGAAGTCGGCCCGCACACCGAGCACCACCCGCAGCCGGGTGCCAGGACTCCTCGCCGCCAGCAGCCCGTCGACGAACGCGGCCCGCTCCTGCGGATCCCGGCACAGCGTGAACACCTCCTCGAACTGATCCACGATCAGCCAGGTGTCACCGTCCCCCTCGGCGGGCGTGAGCACTGATGTGTGCGTACGCAAAGGATGCTGGCCCGGCGTGAGGATCCGCAGGGCCGCGGGACGCTCCGCCGCGTCGTCGACGCGCCGGAGCCGGGGTATCAGCCCCGCCCGCAGAAGCGACGACTTGCCGCTCCCGGAGGGGCCGAGGACGACGGTGAAACGGGACTCGCGCACACGCCGCACCAAGTCCTCGGTCAACCGCTCCCGCCCGAAGAACAGCCCCTCGTCACCGGGCTCGTAGCGCGTCAGACCCCGGTACGGCGACTGCCCGCCGCCGTCCTCGCCCTCGCCCAGCGACTCCTCGACCAGCTCCCGCGACACCTCGTGCCAGCGACGCTCCCACTCCTCGGAGTCGGCCCCGCAGGCTCGCGCGTACGCGACCACCACCGCCAGCGACGGCAGTCTGTCCCCCGCGGCCGCCTGCGAGAGCGCCGTCACCGAGTAGCCCACCTGCTGCGCCATCACCCGGTACGAGGGTGCCCCCGCCTCCTGCCGCACCTTGCGCAACCCCACCGCGAACCGGGCCACCGGCCCGTCCGCCGGATCGAGCGGCTTTTCCCGACGCCCCACCCACGCCCCCCGTATTCCGTTGATCAACCGTGCCAACCTACGAGCCGCCCGCCGCCTGCAGCAAGCAATGCGGCGGCTCCGCGCGGGTCGCGCGACGCCACCGGTCGGCCCCGCCGGGATTGTTCACCAGCACGGAAGCGGGGTGCTGAACAACGCCGCACCCTGTGAACTCTTCGTCATCAGCACGGCCAAGGCCCGCTTCGGCGCGGGGCCTGCCGCGCTGTCGATCCGCGGGTTCCGCAGGCCTCTGCGCGGAGGCCGGCCCGCGGCAGGGAGGGACGAGACATGACTGCATCGACGAAGGCCCGCACCCGCTGGCGCACGACGTTCACGAGCATCGGCGTCACCGGAGCGTTCGCGGGCCTCGTGCTCGGCGGCGCGTCGTCCGCCGGCGCGTCCGGCGCGGCATCGGACGACAAGACCGTCGGCGCGTCGGCCGCCGCCGCGCCGAGGGGCTTCCACGCCACCTCCAGCAGCACCAAGGCCAAGATCAGCGGGACGTACCAGTACTGGTACGCGGGCAAGGACGCAGGCGGCCGCGCCTTCTACGACGGCAAGTTCTCCGGTGCCACGGCCCAGGACCGCGCGCCGGGTGACGGCTACGAGGCCGTCCTGGCCCTCAAGTACGACGAGTTCAAGGGCGGCGGCTGGCGGACGGTCAAGAACCGTGTGGCCGTCGTCAACAGCACCAAGTCGTGGTCGTTCAAGGCCAAGGACAAGGTCACCGCGTACGCCTGCGACCGCAAGGTGGGCACGAAGAAGCTCCTGAACTGCAAGCCCTGGAGGTTCTGACCAGCGTCGCGCATGGGTCTTTGCTGTACAGGGGACAGCAAAGACCCATGCGCACCTCCGCCCCGAACGGGGACTGGCGCTGAGGCAGCACGATGAACGCCGTGCCCCGGGCCAGGTCGATGCTGGAGCGAGGCGGCGCCCCGTCGCTCTCGTCGTCCTGCACCAGCAGCTCCACCCGCCGCTGCTCCAACTCGACGGTCTTGTTTCCGTTCACGACTGCCGTGAACTCGTCGAAGGCCGTGTTCGACAGCGACCGCCCAGCGCGCCTGCGCAGCCACGGGATCAACCCCAGCCCCGTGAACCAGCGCCACACGCTCTCCACCAGGGCGAACAGGACGAGCTGACACACGAACGCCGGGAACGACAGAAGCCAGATCGTCACGGACGACCCCTGGCGTACGTCTTCCGGCAGGGATGCCTGCCTCCCTCGCGAGCAGCGCACCCGATCCGGAGCGTCCGTGACAGTGGCCGCCCGGCTTCCTCGACTGCCGTGACTGCCGTGACTGCTGTTTCGCCCGCCGCCGTTGGACTCGCCTCGCTGCTGGTCATGAGATCACTGTTCCGGATGTGCGGGGCGCAGGCATCGGACCAGCGAATGATCCGCTTCCCCCGCGCGGCGGAGGCTCCGCCGCAGACATCCCCCATGGCCGGATCCTGTCAGGACATGACCAGCACGCCACCACCGGTGACGCAGTTGACCAGCGAGTCTTACCCCGTGCCCCGGTCCGTGGGCACGAAGCCCGCATCACCTCGCACCGCACAAGGAATGTCGCCATGGCCCAGCGCGAGCCCCAGCCCGCCACCACCCCGCCACCATGCGGGCCGTGTCCCAGGGCCGGGCCGGAACCCCCGACGTCCTGTAGGTCGTCCGGACCGGGCGGCCGGAGCCGGGCCGGGGCGAGATCCTGGTCCGCGTACAAGCGGCGGGCGTGAACCCGGCCGACTGGAAGACCCGCGCGCGGGGGATGTTCGCCACCGGGGCGACGCCTCCCTTCACCCTCGGGTTCGACGTGGCAGGAGTCGTCGAGTCGGCGGGCCCGGGGGTGACGATCTTCCAGCCCGGCGACGAGGTGTTCGGGATGCCCCGCTTCCCGCACCCGGCGGGCGCCTACGCCGAGTACGTCACGGCACCCGCCCGGCACTTCGCGCCGCGCCCGCGCGGCCTGGACGCCGTTCAGGCGGGCGCCCTGCCGCTGGCCGCGCTCACCGCGTGGCAGGCCCTGGTCGACACCGCCCGGCTCCGGGCGGGACAGCGCGTACTGATCCATTCCGCGGCCGGTGGCGTCGGCCACCTGGCCGTACAGGTCGACACGGTGTTCCCGCTCGAACAGGCCGCCCAGGCGCACGCGTTGGGCGAGACGGGCCGCAGCACGGGAAAGATCGTCCTGGAGGTCGGGAGGTAGGAAGCAATCGGTGGGGGAGGGCCGGGGTCGACGCCTAGCATGAGCCCCATGCGTGAGTTCTTCACAGCTGAGCAACGGCGGTTGTCGTTCCTCGACTTCGGCGGTTCGGGTCTTCCGGTGCTGGCGTTCCACGGGAACTTCAACGAGGCGGCGGTGTTCGCCCCCCTGGCACGGGCGCTGGCGCCGCGGTGGCGAGTGATCGCACTGGACCAGCGCGGGCACGGCGAGTCCGATCGCGCCGAGAGCTACGGACGGGCCGACTTCGTCGCCGACATCGCGGCCTTCCACCGCCACCTGGGACTCGGCCCGGTGGCGATCCTCGGTCACTCCCTCGGCGGCGTGAACGCCTATCAGTACGCCGCCCGGCACACGGACCGGGTCACATCCCTCATCGTCGAGGACGTCGGCGCCGTGGTGGACATCGACCCGACGTACACGGCACGACTGCCGCGCAGGGCGCCGTCCCGCGAAGCGCTGGCTGAGGCCATCGGCTGGACGGCACCCTATTTCGAGTGCTCACTGCGCCAGTTCGACGACGGCTGGGGATACTCCTTCGGCATCGACGACACCGTGCTCACGCAGAAGGCCCTCACCGGCGATCACTGGAGCGACTGGGAGTCGGTGACCTGCCCGACCCTCCTGATCCGAGGAACGGACAGCGAGGTACTGACCCAGGACCACGCCCAGGAAATGATCGCCCGCCGGGCAGGCCGCGCACAGCTCGCCGAGATCCCCGCCGGACACGTCGTGCACCACGACGCTCCCGCCCAGTTCGCCGCCGCCGTACGCGCGTTCCTGTCTGCGCGGACCGCGGCGTAAAGCCGTTGTCGGCGCTCGGACGGCCCCTGTTATCGTGCGCCGATGCCAACGATCAAGAAGTTCCAAGTCACCTTCGACTGCGCGGAACCCGAGCGCCTGGCCCGTTTCTGGTGCGAGGTCTTGGGGTACGTCGTACCACCGCCACCGGAGGGCTTCGTCACCTGGGACGACTACTGGCAGTCCCGGCCCGCCGAGGAGCGGGACGCCTGGTTCGCGTGCAGCGACCCCTCGGGCGTGGGTCCGCGGCTCCACTTCCAGCGCGTCCCCGAAGGCAAGGCCGCCAAGAACCGGGTGCACCTCGATGTACGGGTCGGCACCGGACTCGTGGGGGAGGAGCGCCTCGCCGCCCTGGAGGCCGAACGCGCCCGACTGGTCCCGCTCGGCGCGGTCCATGTGCGCACGCTGTACGACGGCAACGACTCGTGCATCCCGATGCTGGACATCGAGGGCAACGAATTCTGCATCGACTGAGCTTGTCGCCGCCTCGTGGCCCCGCGGCCGCGCGGTCGAGCGGGCGGTACGGGCGGTACGGGCGGTACGGGCAGTGTGGATATCGTCGCTGACGTCGTGCGGGAACGCGGCGACGAGCGCGACCACCGCGCCACCACTGGCGGCCGACCCCGGATACGCGGCAGGCCGACCCTAGAGACCCAGCGGAGCGAGCACCGCGTCCACGACCTGCAACCGCCGCTCCCGCGACCAGTCCTCCGACGCCTCGAACCCGGTGAAGACCAGCCCACCGACGAGGACATCGACGACGTCCGCATCACAGGGGCTGCCGACCAGGTGCCGCACCACCCCGTCCCACCAGCGGTTGAACTCCTCGAGCTCGGCGCGCACGACCGGCTCGGTCGGCGCCCCGAGCACGATCGCCAGCCAGATCCGCTGCGCCTCGGCCCCGGTGCCGAGCACCGCCCACTCCACCAGCGCGCGCAGAGGGCGTTCACTGTCGGCCAGCAGTTCGGTGATCTGGACCCGCCGGGCCTCGATCTCGTGGCGCACGGCGATCCGGATCAACTCGTCCCGGCTGCTGACGTAGTGCGTGACCTGCGAGGTGGAAGCACCGACGGCCGCGGCGACGGCGCGGATCGTCGCCTCGCGGAAACCACGCTCGGCGGCGATCTTCAGGACCGCGGCACCGATGTCGCGACGGCGGGCTGCGTGATCGACCTGACGGGGCACCCGGCCACTGTTGCACGGCCCGCACCCTTCATGCAACGCTCGTTGTAAAACACTTGATGCAAAAAAGCGGGAGGGGTGGAGATGCCTGATGTCGCCGTGGTCGGTGCCGGGTACGCGGGGCTGTGTGCCGCACGCGGACTCCGTACGGCCGGACTCGACGTCGTCGTGCTGGAAGCAACCGACCGCGTCGGCGGCCGCACCCTCACCGCACGGCTCCCCGGCGGCTGGGCCATCGATCTCGGCGGTCAGTGGATCGCCCCCGCCCACACCCGGTTCACCGCCCTGGCCCGCGCCTACGACGCGGCCACCTTCACGGGCCACACGCAGGGCGACAACCTGCTCCTGACCAGGACCACGAGCCGCCGCTTCGCCGGACAACTCCCGCCGCTGCCCCCGCACGCGACCGCCGTCCTGGCGCCGGCGCTCTGGAAACTGGACCGCCTCAGCACCCGCGCACTCACCACCACCGAGGCGGAGCGCCTCGACTCGACCACCGTCGCCACGTGGTTGCGCCGCCGCCTGCCCGTGCCCCGGGCCCGCCGCCTCGCCGAAGCGGTCCTGGGCGCGGAGCTCTCGGTCGACGTCGCGAGCGTGTCCTTGCTCGCCCTGCTCACCGCCGTCCGCAGCACCGGCGGCGTCAGAGCCGGCGCGGAGGCCGAGACCGCAGGAGCCCTCTTCGTCGACGGCGCGGACGGCCCCGCCCGGTCCATCGCCGCCGAACTGGGCGACGCCGTCCGCCTCGACACCCCCGTGACCTCCCTCCACGACACCGGCGACGAAGTCCACGTCGCCGACATCCGAGCCGCCCGCGTGATCGTCGCCGTTCCGCCACCCCTGGCCGGCCGCATCCACTACACCCCGCCCATGCCCGCGCCCCGCGACCAGCTGACGCAGCGCATGCCGATGGGCGCGGCCCTCAAGACCTTCGCCGTGTACGACACCCCCTTCTGGCGCGCCGACGGCCTCTCCGGCCTCGCACTCGACCTCGACGGCCCCATGACCTTCGACGCCTCCCGCCCCGGCGGCCCCGGCCTGCTGTGCACCCTGGCCAACGGCCCCGCGGCCCACCACCTGACCCGCCTGCCCCCGCCCGAACGCAAGGCGACGATCATCGAGTCTCTCGTGCGCGGATACGGACCACGAGCGGCGCACCCCACCGACTGGCACGAGAAGGACTGGAGCGACGCCCCGCACTCCCGAGGCGGATCAACGCCTACTTCCCGCCGGGAGTCCTCACCACCGTCGGCTCCGCCCTGCGCACCCCCGTGGGCCGCATCCACTGGGCCGGCAGCGAGACCGCCACCCAGTGGTCCGGCTCCATCGAGGGCGCGATCCGCTCCGGCGAACGAGCCGCCGACGAAGTCCTCGCGGCGGAGCCGGCCTTCCAGGACCGCCTCAGGACACCGTGACCGCCGCACCAGCGCACCCGGAGCACGCGGAACCGTCCCGGCGCGTCCCGCGTGAAAGGCTCTTGTGCTGTCAGCTGGTGGTGGAGTGACGGGAGGGGACGGGATGAGAGCCCGTACGTGGATGAATGCGGCGGTATCGGCGTGCGTGGTCCTGGTGGCGAGTGCGTGCGGCCCCGAGGAGTCGCAGGGGGACGCGGACACGAAGCCGTCCCGGCCGTCCGCGTCCACCGGAGCGAAGGAGCCGTCGGTGACGCCCTCCGCGTCCGCCCCGGCCAAGAAGCCGTCGGCCACCCCGCCCGGCGACCGGCCCGCACCGAAGACGAAGCAGGGCGCGATCCGGCGGTACGAGCAGTACCTGCACGCCCTCGGCCGCGAGGACATCGACACGGTCTGCGAGGTCGCAGGGCCCGCCGCGAAGAAGGCGGAGGAGGAGGGCGTCGGCCCGTGCACGTCGACGTACGTCACCGTGTTCAAGATGATCTCCCCCGCGCAGAAGAAGGCCCTGAGGACGGCGACGGTCGACCCGCAGCGCGTCCTCGTACGCACGCCCGCGAAGATCGAGATGCCGGTCGCGGCGGTGAGGTCCACGGCCACCTTCTCCGAGAGCGACCTCGGCAGCTACACCCTGGAGTACCTCAAGAAGGACTGGTACATCACCGACTGAACCGACCGAACCGGCTGCTGACCGAACTGACTGAAGGGGCCGCGCTGGCTGAACCGACCGAACGCGACGCGCCGTACGCGACGACGCGCGGCGCCGGTCCGGAGTCACGCCGGGGCGGGCAGGTCGATGCGCGCGAGCTCCGCCGGGTCGACCACGGCGGTGATCTCGGTGATGCGGCTGCTGGCGACCGTGAGGATGAGGAGGAAGTCCGTGCGATCAACCTCGAGATCGCCCTGGCGAACTTCCTCAACCGCATCAACAGCACCCTCAAGGAACCGGCAGGTCAGCTCTGGACCTGACGGTGGCCTGTCGAGCCGGTGTCACATTCCGTGGGGCTGTCTCGTCGGATGGGCAGGGACGCACACGGTCCCGTGAACAGCCGCTCCGTTCCCGTGCGGGCGGACAGGCCTTGAAGTGGGGAGATGTTGGTGAAGGCTCGTATCGACTTCCATGGCAACGCCATCGGCGCCAAGCACGTGAAGTACCTCGCGTCGGCAGGGCAGGCGCTCCTGACGACGTCGCTGCCGAGGGCGACCATGGAGCTGATGGCGCTGCGGATCAGCCAGATCAACGGCTGTGGCTTCTGCGCCGACATGCACACCAAGGACGCCGCCCACGCCGGCGAGACTCCGGTCCGTCTCAACCTGGTCGCGACGTGGCGCGAGGCGACGGTCTTCTCCGAGGCCGAGCGTGCCGCGCTGGAACTCGCGGAGCAGGGCACCCGGATCGCCGACGCCGCAGGCGGTGTCAGCGACGAGGCCTGGGAGGAAGCGGCCAAGCACTACGACGAGGACCAACTCGTCGCCCTGGTATCGGCGATCACGCTCTTGAACGCCCTCAACCGCCTGAACGTGATCATTCGCCAGCCCGCGGGTGACTACCAGCCGGGCCAGTTCGGGTAACCGACAAGGCCCCCGGCTCCCTGCTGACAGGCGAGCCGGAACCAGTCATGGAGACAACGATGGCCGGACGCCCTCCCTCGGGCTCCGGCCATCGCCGTACGCAGAAATCCGGCGGGCCGCACGACCACCGGCGGCACCGGACCATGACAAGGGTGACGTGACGATCGCTGCTCGTCCGGGACGCCCTCGCGCATCTGCGGCAGGCGCTTGCCCTCGCTCCAGGCCGTGTCCGCTCCGAACAGCGGTGGAGGTCATCGGGTTCGACGGAGCGGATGTCCTTGTGCAGCCGGTGGCTGTCGAAGGGAAGGACAGCGAGATCGGCCGGATCCCTCGGCATGAGGCTTCGACGCGTCGAGTGGGCACCGCTCCGCACTCTTCGAGATGGGCCAGGAAAACAACGCTGAGGAGGTCGGACGTTGGAATGAAGGTCAGCTTCATCTCTTCGCGAGGGCACGCGAGTTCCCGACCTTGCGATCCTTCCTGCTCGCTTTGAAACCCGGACTGGTAGTCACCGGAACCGTTGCGGCGGTAGAGGACTTCGGGGTCTTCGTCACAGGGCCGAACACCAAGGTCGTTCCCGCGAAGACTGCGAAGCCCGGGCCGGAGAGCCATCGGTGTGCTGGGGGAGAGCCCGCTCGGTGATCCCTGGCCCCATGGGCAGAACCCGCCCGTCACCGTCCCGCACGTGCTTTTCGAGGAGCGTGAACGACTTCGGTGTGCCGCCCGGCTGCGGCTTGCCCTCCTTGTGGCCGACGACCTGGTATCCGGAGGCGAGGTAGTACGCGCTCAATCGGGAATTGCCCGCCAGGCAGTCCAGGCGTACGAGCGGTCGGCCGGCCTCGGCGACGCGACGTTCCGCGGCGCGCAGAAGGTGCCGCCCGGTCCCGGGCGGAACACGGCTGTGGTCCACCATCAGCCTGTGCACATAGCCGGCCGTCGGTGGCTGCGGCCCCCAGGCGGCCTCGTCCTCCCACCACAACTCCCAGGCGCCGACCGCACGGCCGGCCGCCTCCGCGAGCCACACCTCGCCGCTCTCCATGATCCGCCGGAAGTGGTCCTCGCCCAGTTCACCGGGCTGCCACTGACCGGTGATGCCCTGGGCGATCATCCACCGGGCGGCGTCGTCGCGCAGTCGCACGAGAGCAGCGAGGTCACAGTCGTCCGCGAGACGGAAACGTAGATCGTTCACGACGGGATCCTCGCACAGACGTCCAGCTCTGCCGCCCTCATGGCCGTTCGGGCTTGTGGGCGAGGAAGGTGGCGAAGGTCCGCTCAAACCCTTCGCGGGGTTCCTCGACCAGACGTGCTGTGAGGCCGAGCCCGGCCTGCTTCAGCAGCTCGGCAATCCGATCGGGCGGCAGCAGGTAGGACTCGTAGGTCACCGGATGGCCGCCGTACGCCTGCGTGGGACGCAGGTGCTGGTCGGGCCCGACGTGGCCGGCCAGCATCAGACAGCCGCCCGGCGCGAGAGCGCGGTGGAGCTCGCCGAACACCACGGGCAGCAGCGCCGGCGGGGTGTGGTGGGTGGAGTAGTACGCGAGGATGCCACCGAGCCGGTCGTCCTCGATCGGGAGCGAGGTCATCGAGCCGACGCTGAAGCCCCGATCCGGGTGGGCCCGACGGGCCAGCTCGACCATGCCGGGCGACAGGTCCATGCCGAACGCAGGCACGCCCCGCTCGGCGAGGTAGGCCGTGATTCTGCCGGGCCCGCATCCCAGGTCGGCGACGGGCCCGAGTCCGGCCGTCCGCACCACCTCCGCAAAGACGTTCAGCATCCCCCGGGACAGCGGATCCAGCTCCGCCGGAGGCTTGACCTGCTCGACGTAGGCGGAGGCGACGGTGTCGTACGACTCCTGGACAGCGGCGAGGTAGGAGAGATCAGGCATGCGGGCGACTCTAATGAGGACCCCGCAGTCTGACGACAGGCCGTGACAAGCCTCCTCCGCGCGAGAATCGACAAGCGCGCTGCTCGTACGACATCGGCAGCGACAGCCTCGCGAGCCCGGCCCACCGTTGGCCCCGCCTCGGCGGCCGCCGACGCGGGGCCGCGCACGAATTCCTGGGGGCGGCGGCCCCAAGCGCCTGAGCCGTCCATCACGCAAGCTCTCCCCGCATCCGGTGCTCGACAGGCAGCCGTTTCACCGACGTGGCCAGGCGGGCGAGCGTCAGCTCTTGACGGCCTCCGCGATCTGCTGAGCGGCCTGTTCGGGCGTGAGATACGTGGTGTCGACGACCTCCGCCTCCGCGTGCAGCCACGTGCGGGCGGCCTCGGCGTAGGGCTCGAGGTACTGCAGGCGGAACGGGGAGTCGGGGCCGAGAACGGTGTCGCCCGCGATGCGGGCGCGGAGGGTGTCCTGGTCTGCGTGGAGGACGAAGTGCCGCACGGGAATGGAGTGGTGGGCGAGGCCCGAGCTGATCTCGCGCCAGTACTCCTCGACCAGGACCGTCATGGGCATCACCAGCGTGCCGCCGGTGTAGTCGAGCACGTGACGGGCGGTTTCGACGACGAGCGGCCGCCACGGCGGCCAGTGCTGGAAGTTGTCCGTCGATGGCAGTCCGGGTGTGATGTCCATGAGGGTCTCGCCGACCTTCTCGGCGTCGAACACCCGTGAATCCGGGATCAGTTCCTGCACGAGCGCGCTGGTCGTCGTCTTGCCTGCGCCATGGGTTCCG
Organism: Streptomyces flavofungini; assembly: GCF_030388665.1. Classification (NCBI taxonomy): domain Bacteria; kingdom Bacillati; phylum Actinomycetota; class Actinomycetes; order Kitasatosporales; family Streptomycetaceae; genus Streptomyces; species Streptomyces flavofungini. The sequence continues at coordinate 9,052,454 of NZ_CP128846.1, forward strand.
TTGAGCCATACGATCATGGGCTCGACGCTACCGGCTGTGCGGGCCGAGGGAGCGGGCACTCCGGAGGCGTTTCACGGCCGGTATCTCGGATCAGGCCGGGGGAGCCTCTGCGGTGGGCTTCGCACCTTCGGGGGCGACGAGCCGACGTAACGCAAGCGACGCTGCTGCCGGCCGCCCGCGACGGCGGAGCTCGGGCGGCGCTGCTCCGCATGCGGAGGCTCAGCGTGGACGTGTGGGGCGCCGCGAGCACACAGGCAGTTCGTACGACCTCGCTGGTCTGGCGCCGAACGCCGCAGGGGTGCCGGATCGTCAGGGATCTCCCCGCAGGGACTCTCGACCACAGGTTGCCGGAGCACGTTCCCCGCTGACCTGTGTGCGCAGGTGCTTGAACACCGCGGATCGCAGGAACGGGTGGGGGTGAGATCTGCTGAGACCCAGACTTCATCGCGAAAAGGAGGAGCCCTCGGGGGGATTGGGGACTCCCCGGGGGTTCCGAAGCAGGAGTCAGACATCAACCCGCTGGCGGAGGAACAGCCGTGTGATCAGAGCCCGAAGTGCTCGCGCACCCAGGGTGATACCCAACCTCACGGACAGCTTGCGAATCCGCCCCCCGCCGAGCGGGAGCTCGTTCCAGTGCCACCATGTGCCCACCTCACCTCATCTTGCATATGGGCCGGGCCGCCAGAGGAGCCGGCGGCCCCCAAATCGAGCTTTGGGCCTCGACAACGGACCGGCCTGCCCAACTGATGAGGTAAGGCGCTTCCACGGCAGGCCCTGTCGCCCAACTCCACGAGCATGCACGTCACTTCACATCGGAACGCGGGCCGGGGCCGGCTCCCGGTGGCGGGCTTGGGGCGAATCCGGGCGCTGGCCCCGGGGGAGCTCATGCAAGGGGCAGGAGCGGCGCGCCCTGGCCCGACGGGTCATGTTCCCGGGCGCCCGCGTGCCACGGTGTCCGCGAGGCGGGTGGCGCCGTGAAGGAGGTGTTCCAGCGGACCGCGGCGGAAAAAGCGCGACCATGCGGTGGCGAGCAGCACAGCGGCGGTGATGAAGGCGGGGAGCAGGAACAGGGGCAGCCCGTCGAGGTCCTTGATGCCCAGGGCCCGGATCAGCACGATGTGCAGGACGTAGGCGGTCAGGGACATGGAGCCCACCGCGATCACGGGCCGGGCCCACGGTGTGAGGCGCGGCAGCCGGTCGAGGGCGGTGACGCAGGCGGTGAGCACGAGCAGGGCGATGCCGGTGTTGGCGATGACGGAGAGGGTGGTCTCGCTGTGCGGTGCGGCCACCCACAGCCAGGCGGTGCCCGAGGTCTCCGACACGCCGGCGACGTCGGACCACCACGACGCCATCACGGGGCCGTCCCAGGTGGCGTCCGCGGCGAGGGCTGCGGGTACGCCCGGCACCAGCTGCAGCGCGAGCTAGGAGCCGCCGTGGCCGACCACGGCGAGCGCGGCTCCGGTGACGGCGAGCCGCGCCCGTACGGCGCGGGAGGCGAGGTCGAGGCGGGCCACGGCCATGCCGGCGAGAAGGAACGACAGCCAGGCCAGGGCCGGGTAGCTGCCGGTGACGAACAGGTCCAGGAAGCCGCCGGTGTCGCTGATGCGGGCCAGGGGGTCGTGGGCGACGAGCGTTTCGCCCCAGGTGGTGTCGTCGAGGGAGCGCAGCAGGAGGTAGCGGACCTGGGGCAGGGTGATCGCGGTGGCCACGGCGAGGGCCGCCAGGGCGCGCGGGCGCAGTCGGTAGAGCGGCAGGAGCAGGGCGAAGAACAGTCCGTAGTAGGCCAGGATCACCTCGACCGGGGTGCCGGTCATCGTCAGCGCGGTGCCGAGGGCGAGGAGGACCACGGCACGTATCAGCACGTGCAGGACGGCCCGGCGGCCGGCGCGGCCGGTCCGTGGCGTGCTGCGGCCGGTGAGGAGGATGAGCGAGAAACCGGCGAGGAAGGCGAACAGGGCCGAGGAGCGGCCGTGGGACAGCTCCAGGAGGAAACCGATGACGCCCCCGGCGTCCTCGGGGGCGGGGCCGACGTGTGCGGCGTACATGCCGAAGACCGCCAGGCCGCGGGCGAGGTCCACGCCGAGCAGCCGGCCGGTCGTGGTGTGGCGGTCACGGTGGGCGAGGGCGGGCGCGTCGGTTGCCGGGGGAGCTGTCACGGACTGCCGTGGCTGCATCGTCATGCCATCAGGCTCGAAGAAGAGCAGGTCATCTCGTATCCGTCGAGGTGCTGCCGGACCCCTGCCACCTGGCGGGAACCAGCCCCCCCCAGTCGACGGGTGTGGCGGTGCCGCATGCGGCGCCGGGCCGGTGCGCGATTACGCTCCGTTCAGAACGACGCAGGGGCAGAGCGACACGTGCACAGATCAGAACGACGCAGGGGCAAGAGCGACCCGTGCGCAGATCAGAACGACGCAGGGGCAAGAGCGACCCGTGCGCAGAACGACGCACCCGCGCGACGACGGGCAGCGGGACGGGGCAGATGTGATCCGGGTAGTGGTGGTGGACGACGAGGCTCTGGTCCGCTCAGGCCTCGAGCTGATCCTCAGCGCGGCGAACGACACCGAGGTCGCCGCCACCGCGACCGGCGCTCAGGCCGTCCAGACCATCGCCCGGGTGCGGCCCGACGTCGTGCTGCTTGACATCCGCATGCCCGACACTGACGGTCTGACCGTGCTGCGGGAGCTACGGCTCTTCGATGTCCCGCCCGTCGTGGCCATGCTCACCACCTTCGACTCCGACGAGTACATCCTGACCGCGCTGCGCTCCGGCGCCGCAGGATTCATCCTCAAGGACACCGCACCCGACCAACTCGCCCAGCTGGTCCGCACGCTGGCCTGCGGGGGAGTGGTCCTCTCGCCCAAGGCGTCGTCCGCGCTCGTCGACGGCGCGCACGGCGCGGCCGAGGACGATCCGCAGGTGCGGCGGGTAGGCCTGCTGACCGACCGCGAACGCACGGTCCTCAAGCTCATCGCCGAGGGCCTGTCGAACGCCGACATCGCCGCCCGTCTGCACCTGAGCGCCGGCACCGTCAAGGACCACGCCAGCTCGATCCTGGGCAAGCTGCGGGTGTCGGGCCGCGTACAAGCGGCACTGCTCGCCCAACGCGCCGGCCTGCTCACTGCCGGGACCACCGAACGACAGCGCCCGCCCCACGACACTGCGCCACGGCCATGAGCCCCGCGGACGACAGGACGCCGTCGCGCGCCGACAGGGCCCGTCGGCTCTCCGTGACCTGGGCGACACCCGTGATCGTGCTGTTGGCGGTGGCCGACGTGTGGTGGAACGCCGAGGACACCGGGGCGTACGAGACCACGTGCGCCGCACTGGCCTGCGCGGCGCTGGCGCTGCGTCGCCGCTTCCCGCTGACGGTGTTCCTCACCGGGGTGCCCGCCACCTTGTTCCTCCCCCTCATGGTGGTGCCGTTCGCGAGCCTGTACGCCTTGGCGGCGACGTCCCGCAGCCGCCCGCTCCTCGCCGCGTGCGCGCTGATCTCGGCAACCGCCGACGCCGCTCCCTGGCCACTGGGCGTCTATGCCGACGACGGTGCGACCCGCACCCTCGTCGACTTCGCCTACCTCATCGCCACCGCTGCCGCCCCGGTCTTCCTCGGCCAGCTCGTCCAGGCCCGCCAGGACGCGGCGGAGCGCCTGCGCGAGGTGGAGGAGGCCCGGGACCACGAGCGGCAGCTGCACGCGCAGAACATGCTGGCCCGCGAGCGCGCCCAACTCGCCCGGGAGATGCACGACGTGGTGTCGCACCAGGTCAGCCTGATCGCCATCCAGGCCGGTGCCCTCCAGGTCAGCGCCACCGAGCCCAGGGCGAAGGCCGCGGCGCACACCATCCGGGAGCTGAGCGTGACCACTCTGGACGAGCTGCGGCACATGGTGCTGCTCCTGCGCATGTTCGGCGGCGACGCCTCCGAACTCGCCCCCCAGCCCACCCTGGCCGACCTGCGAAGGCTCGTGGACGGCAGCGGCGTGCACAGCACCCTCAGCGGCGAACTGCCGGCCGACCTCCCCGCTCCCGTGCAGCGCACCTTGTACCGCACGGTCCAGGAAGCCCTCACCAACGCCCGCAAACACGCCCCCGGCTCCCGCGTCACCGTTCAGCTGTGGCACGACAGGGACCACATCGGCGTCACCGTCACCAACACACCTCCCTCCCGGCCCGCCACCCCCTTGCCCGGCGCCCACCTCGGACTCATCGGGCTGCGCGAACGCGCCGACCTCCTGCACGGGCGCTTCGAGTCCGCCCCCACCACCGAGGGCGGATTCACCGTCCGCCTCACCCTCCCGTACGGCACGGATGCATGAGTCTCCGACCAGCACACGTCCCACCCGCACAGACGGCCTGCCGGACCGATCGGGCGATGCGGAGTTCGGCCGCCGCTCAGTAGCCGGGCGGGATCCGGTCCTGAGGCCCGTCGGCCGCCCCTGCCGCGCCGTCGTCCGTCCGAACCCGCTTGGCCACGGCCGGACCGGCCGAGTCCGAGACCAGCTCCGCGATGCGCAGCGTGCACTCCCACTGCGTCAGCTTGCCTGTGATGACTACCAGGTAGGTCTCCTGGTCAACGAAGCGGTACACACGTCGCCGCTTCTCGACGATCTTCTTGCTCGGTACGTACGTGCAGAGGGCTTCACGAAGTGCCTCCAACGCCTGGACCTTCGATTCCAGCCCCTGACAGAGGAACTCGGTCCTGTACACGTCGCTGGAGTACTGCACGATCACGGCCCACTTGCCCATACGCCCCCCCCTCGGCGGCGCTGCCAGTCAGCCACAGCTCAGCCTCCGGAGCAAGAGTGGGACAGGCGGCTGGGCGCGGCCGGGCCGTCATCGCGAGGACTTCGGTCCCGACTGCCTGAGCATCAGCGCTGGTGACGGAGAGGCCGGGCTTCGACAGCGTCGGCGGCCGCCGGGGCGTCACTGCCTTGCGGGCCAGCCTTGCATGGTGATGGGCCTTGATGTTGCACGGCAGTGGGCCGAGGGAGGCCGGATCCAGCGTCCTGCCCGGAAACCGGTTCGGACTGCTGCCGCGCGAGCTTGAACACCGCCACCGTCCCCACGTGATCGGTTCTGCGCTGCCCCTTCTACCGGCGGTGGGCGGTATTGGTTCCCGCCGAGTGCCCTAAGCAAGCAGTCACGTTGGGTGACTGCTTCGAGGTCGGCGTCAACGGGTCAGCTGTGCTGACGCCCAGGCCAGTAGGATCGGCGGCTGTTCGATGATGGTGGGGGCAAGGTATGGGCGCTGTTGGGGCTGGCTGCTCTTTGACCAGCGATGATGACGAGAGCGAATTCTGGGGACATGCCCAAGAGGCCACCGGGCTTTTCGTGCCACTGGGGGACGGATCACGGAGAGTTGAGTTGCTCGGGTGTTCGCCTCAAGGCGGCCTGCGAGTGTGTATTGACCGCATGGGCAGTAAGCGAGCGCTGGCCGGCAACGCCAATCTCGCGTTCTTGGACTCATCGGGCGCCAGCATGGGGCAGTACTTCGTCAACGACGTGACGCCAGAGGCCGTGCGGCCCTCGACGAGAGGGGCGGGCCTGGTCGATCTGACCGTGCGCCTGTGGTGCGACAACGCGCTTCCCCAGTCCGAATGGCCGTGGGAACTCATCCGCGCCGAACAGATGAACCGGACCGGGCTGTGGCATTTCCTCGGCCCGACTGGCCGCCGCGGTTGGCTGTCCGTGGCTCTGACGCGTCACAGCTTTCGATCCTTGCCGGATCGACCTTCCGGAGCCACGTTTCACCTGGACGGTGAGCACATCGTGGACGCGGACACCTTTTACTGCGCTCTTGGCGAGGCGGTGAACGGGCCAGGCGGCTATTTCGGGTGGAACCTTGACGCTCTGGATGACTGCCTGCGCGGCCGCTGGGGTGCCGAGTCACCCTTCACGCTGGAATGGCATTCCTCCAGCGTCGCTACGTCGTCCCTTCCTCAGCGCCACGGTCCGAGCAAAGAGGGTGTGTCGTTGTTCGAAGTCGTCCTGGAGCTTTTCCGTGATCACAGCATTGACGTCATCTTTCGCTGAGTAGGGCACCAGGCCAGCTATTCGGGGCTGGCCGGTGCCGAGTGCTTCTTCAGACGGCTGGCCACGTAGCTGGCTCGGTCGCCGCCGTTGACGTGATGCCATTCGTATGCGGTCTGGTCTGCGAGGCCGAGCAGATCAGCGACGAGTTTCCAGTGGATGGTGTCGACCATGGCGAGGATTGCGCCATTGCGTGCGAGTCGGGCTTCGGGAATGGCGTGTGCGGCCAGGCGCCGGGCGAGTGTGCTCGCCGAGAACGGTCCCGGTCGCTCATGATCGACCGGTCCTCGCAGTTGGCCAGAGCAGATACGGCCAGGTGCTTGGGAGCGAGCTGGTGGGCTGCGCCCCACGTCAGGAAACGCCGGATTTCGCCTTGCCGGACGCGGTGTGCGGCCACCCAGCGGTCCACCAGCGGCTGCAGGCAGGTGCCGAGCGAGCAATCGGCAATCTTTAGCGAGCGTTTAACTTGGCCACAGTCGATGCAGCTCCGCCGTCGACTGTCCCGCCAACACCGTTGGCATAGGGGGCGTCCAGCCTTGCGCGACACAATTCGGTTTCGCTGTCCGCAGGATGCACACGTTGTCGAGTCAGCAGGCACAACTCAGCTTTCGGCATCGAAGAAGTCCGGTGACAGCATCGGAGTATCCGGAAGAACCGGCCGCAGCCGAGTTACCGGTCCAGGCTCCGGCACTGCGGGTTCTTCCGGCGTGATCGGGACCACGAGTTCCTCGAATGTGCACTCCAGGATCTGATACAGAGCCACAAGCACACAGCTGGCCACCTCGGGTGGTTGATCCGCTTGGGGTGCCACGTACCGGAAGCAGACACGAATCCGCTGATCACCAGGGTCAATCCCGCTCGCGGCCCCCGGCTGATGGCGCTGCCATGCGAGCTGGTGTGGGCCACCACATGGTTGTCCGACGCGAACGAATGCCTCGCGCTGTGGCTGGGCTTGCCGGAACTGCCCGTCGTTGCCTGGCCCGAGCCGTCCGACGAAGGCGAGCAGGGCGGGGTCCACTGGAAGACCCGCGACCTCCTCCGCTGTGCAGCCAGACCGCTGACAGGTCCCAGCCGGTCACCTCGGCCTTGGCCAGCAGGGATCCGGCCAGGTCGGCCTCGCGGAGCCGGACGCCGCGCAGGTCGGCGCCCGGAAGACCGGCGTAGGACCAGCCGCCGCCGTCCACCGTCAGCGCACCCCGACTGCACGAGTCGAACTGTCGGCGCGGCTGCGGACCGCGCTCGCGCACTTTGACGCCGTGGTCCGCGGGGCCGCTGCGCTCGCCCTCGGCACACGGGATGCGGCCGACGCGATCCCGACGCTGATCGGGGATGATCGCGGCGGGCAGGAACGACACGGACGCGGCCGACGCGTCGAGCGTGCCGGCGAGCGACACCGCGCGGGCGGAGCCGATCGCGCCCGCGCTCGTCGAGCGCCTCGCCCGCGCCACCGCTGGGGCGTCCGCACGCGGACGCCTGCCCAGGCCTTCGCGGGCATCGCGGGAACCACGGCCGCACGGACCCTCGCGGCGCTGTCGCACCACGAGCACCGCGCCGTCGCGCTGACCGCGACGTACTTCCTGCGGCTGCGTGAGGCGCGGTGACGGCCCTCGCCGGAGCGCCGCGCGGGGCCCGCCCCGTGCGCGGCTCGCGGGAAAGCGGTCCCTTCGCCCTCTCCCAGGCATCCGGTGAAGCCGGACGGCGAATGCCCGCGGCCGGGGCACCTCGGTTCACCGCTCCTTCGGCCCAACGCCGTGCGGGGATTCGCCAGGAGGAGGGCGCGTGATGATCGCACTTTCCGCCGCCGCGACGCGGCCGATTCCCGGAAATACCACTCACGGGTACGTGTTCTCCCACGGGCGCCTCAACAGACACGGAAGTGGATACGCTTTGAGCGTCCTGGCTGGTGAACCGGCCTGAGACAGGCGCCATTCGGTCGTTCCGGGCGATGTCGAATCGAGGGGGCCGTCCGTGCTTCGCTGCTGCGCTCGGCGACTGAGCACCACCTTCGTGCTCGTCCTTGTGGCGATCGCCTGCACGTACTTCCTCGCCGCGCTGAGCCTGGACCCCCGGTCCAACTACGCCGACCGCAACCCGCCGCCGTCCCCGGCGGAGGTCGAGGCCGTCCTGAACGCCTACAACCTCAACCCCGACACCCCGGCCGTCGAACGGTTCGCGCGGTGGGTCCGGGGAGCCGTCCAGGGAGACCTGGGGCGCCAGGTGTCCGGCGCCGACGTGGGCCCGGAATTCCTGCGCCGGGCCATGACGAGCGTCCGACTCGTCCTGGTCGCCGCCGTCGTCGGTTCGGTCGGCGGAATCCTGCTCGGGGCCTGGAGCGCCACCCTGCGCGAGCGCCGGGGCGACCGGGCCCTGACCCTGGCCTCCTTCGCCGTCCTCTCCACTCCGGTCTTCGTCATCGCGCTCGCGCTGCAATTGGCGGCGAGGAACATCAACGAGGCGGTGGGAAGCAGCGTCCTCGAATACACCGGGGAGTACGCGCCGGAGGCGACGGGAACTTGGGACAGACTCCTCAGCAGAGCCCAGCACCTCGTGCTCCCCAGCCTCACGCTGATCGCGTTCCACATCGCGCTGTTCAGCCTCTACCAGCGCAACACGATGCTCGACGTGCTGCACGAGGATTTCGTGCGCACGGCCCGGGCCAAAGGACTCTCCCGGCGCACGGCCCTGCGCCGGCACGCGCTGCGCGTCGCGGTCCTCCCACTGCTGCCGCTGCTCACATACAACGCGGTGCTGACCCTCACCGGAGCCCTCTTCATCGAGAAGATCTTCGGCTGGCACGGGATGGGGGAATGGCTCGTCGACGCCGTGCTCGCCCAGGACGTGAACGTGGTGGCGGCGGTCGGGATCTTCACCGCGGCGCTGGTCCTCGCCGCCGCCCTGATCGCCGACGTCCTGCACCTCGCTCTCGATCCGAGGAGCAGGATCCCATGAGCACGCCCGACCCAGGGGCCCTGCTGAGAGAGGCCCGGGCGCGGACGCCCGGGTACGCGGACCGCCGCGCCGCGCGGGTCCTGACCGCGCTGCGGAAGCACCCGGCGGCAGTCGTCGGCACGATGCTGCTCCTCGCCCTCGCCGCACTGGCCTTCTGCGCGCCCCTGTTCCATCCCTGGGACCCCGACGATCTCGACGCCTCGGCCCTGCGCCGGCCCCCGAGCGGCAGCCACCCCCTCGGCACGGACGGCGCGGGAGCGGACCTCCTCGCCCTGGTCCTGCGCGGAACGCAGAGGTCCCTGACCGTCGGTCTGCTCACCGCGCTCCTCTCCACCGCGATCGCGATCGTCATCGGCACCGTCGCGGGCTACGCCGGGGGCTGGACGGACCGCGTGGCGCTCGGGGGCATCCACGTCTTCCTGGTACTGCCCGGGTTCCTCCTGGTCGCTGTCCTGTCGCCGGTCATCGAGGACACCACGTGGCTGCTGCTCGTGGTGTTCCTCTCGCTCTTCAGCTGGATGGTCAGCGCGCGTGCCGTACGCACCAGCACCCGGTCCCTGAAGCAGCGCGACTTCGTGCGGGCAGCCCGCCACCTCGGGCTGCCCGCACGGACGGTGATCCGCCGCCATGTGGTGCCCTCGCTGGCCTCCTTTCTGATCATCGATGCGACACTGCAGTTCGGCTCCGCCGTGATCGCCGAAGCGGGCCTCGCCTACCTGGGCCTCGGGGTGCGTCCCCCGGAGGTGTCCCTCGGGTCGCTCATCGCCTCGGGAACACCGAACGTGATGGCGTACCCCTGGCTCTTCTACGCCCCGGCGGGGTGTCTGCTGCTGCTGTGCCTGTCGTTGTTCCTGATCGGTGACGGCCTGCGCGACGCGCTCGCTCCGGAGGCCTCGGGGGCGCGGCTCACGCGAGGTCCGAAAGGGCGCGCCACAGCCGTGGGCGGCGGGCCCACGGTGAGGGAGCGGCCACGCGGGCACGTCCCGCCGGTACTGGAGGTGCGGGACCTTCATGTCCGCCTGCCGAGTCCCGGCGGGACCGTCCACGCGGTGCGGGGAGTCTCCTTCCACGTACGCCCCGGCGAAGTCCTGGCCCTCGTAGGCGAATCCGGAGCCGGTAAGTCGGTCACCGCGTCCGCTGTACTGGGCCTGCTCCCCGAGCACGCGGAAGTGCGCGGTTCCGTGCGCCTGCGCGGGCAGGAGCTCCTGTCCCTGGAAGAGAGCGGCCTGTGCCGGGTCCGCGGCAAGGACCTGTCCATCGTCTTCCAGCACTCGCTCTCCTCGCTGACTCCCGTGTACTCCGTCGGGTACCAGATCGCGGAGGCCCTGCGCGTCCACCAGCGGCTGTCGCGGGCGGCGGCGCGGCGGCGGGCCGTCGAACTCCTGGACACGGTCGGCATCCGCGAGCCCGCCCAGCGGGTCGACTCCTACCCGCACGAGCTCTCCGGCGGCATGCGCCAGCGCGTCGCCCTCGCCATGGCCCTCGCCAACGACCCCGCGGTCATCGTGGCCGACGAACCCACGACCGCGCTCGATGTGACCACGCAGGCCCAGATCCTGGACCTGATCGGCAAGGCGCGCACGGCCACGGGCGCGGCCGTCGTCATCATCACGCACGACCTGGCGGCGGTGGCGGGCCTGGCCGACCGCATCCACATCATGTACGCGGGACGCTTCGTCGAGGAAGGCCCCGTGGACGACGTCTACGAACGGCCCCGGATGCCCTACACCATCGGACTGCTCGGCGCGCTGCCCCGACTCGACGTCGACCAGGGCCCCCTGACGCCCATCGAGGGAAGCCCGCCCAACGCGCTGCTCGTGCCGCGGGGCTGCCCGTTCGTCCCGCGATGCGCGCTGGCCGTCGAGGCCTGTCGCGAGCAGGAGCCCCCTCTGGAGACACGGCACCGCGTCGGCCATCCGACGGCGTGTCTGCGCAGCGAGGAGACCGCGATACCGCGGCACCACGGTCCACCCGCCGCGAAGGCGCGCACGCGCCCCGCCGCGACGGGGGCCGAGGCGAGCCCGGAGCGGCCCACGCGCGCGCAGCGGCCCGTCGTCCTGCGGATGGACCGGGTGGTGCACCACTTCCCGGCCCGCCGATCCCCGCTGGGACAGCCCAGGACGGGCCTGGTGCGGGCGGTGGACGGCGTCAGCCTGGACGTCAGGCAGGGCGAGACGCTCGTCCTCGTCGGTGAGTCGGGAAGCGGCAAGACCACCCTGCTGAGCCGGGTCGTGGAGCCACCGCCGACGCACGGGCGCCACACGGGCGGCACGGTGCTGGTCGCCGGTCGGGACATCCGCCGTACCAAGCCAGGAAGAGGGCGACCGCCGTTCCGGGAAGCGCAGATGGTGTTCCAGGACCCCGTCGCGGCCCTTGACCCGCGCATGACCGTCGAGGACATCCTTACCGAGCCCCTGACGGCGTACGGCTGCGCGCGTGACGCGAGCACCCGCAGGGTCGCCGGGCTGCTCGACCTCGTCGGCCTCGGCCCGGAGCACCGCGACCGGTTCCCCGCACAGCTCTCCGGCGGTCAGGCCCAGCGGGTCTCCATCGCACGGGCGTTGGCCCCGCGGCCGCGGCTCCTGCTGCTGGACGAGCCCGTCGCCTCGCTCGACGTCTCCGCACGGGCGACCGTGCTCAACCTGCTGCGCCGCCTGAAGGCGGAGTTGGGGCTCAGCAGCCTCCTGGTCACCCACGACCTGGCCGTCGCGGCCTACCTCGCTGACCGTGTCGCGGTGATGCACCTCGGACGCGTCGTCGAGGACGGTGACGCCGCCACCGTGCTCGCCCGGCCCGGCCACCCCTACACCCAGGTCCTGCTCTCGGCGGTGCCCCGGCCCGAGCCCAGGCTGGAGCGGACCAGGGCCCGTCTTCCGCTGATCGACGAGCCACCGGGGCTCGCGGACGCCGGGTGCCACTTCCGGCCCCGCTGCCCCCGCCACGCCGACCTGACCGCCGAGCAGCAACGACGCTGCGCGACCGAAGACCCGATGCCCTCGGCGTGGGGAGAGGACCACACCGTGGCCTGTCACTTCGCGGGCCCTCACGAGGCCCGGGGCTGAGGGCCGCCAGCAGCAGCCGCCGACCTCCGGACAGCGCGCCCGGCCCGGAGCGGTGGAACCGAACGGCACGCGCACAGGAGGCGACGCCATGCACCCCGTCCGTAAGGTCCTCACCACGGTGGTCGCAGCCGCTGTCTGCGCCTCGCTGGGCACCGCGTGCTCGACCCAGGAGGACGAACCCTCGTCGAAGCCACCGGGCGCGAGTCAGGTCAACCCCGTGGACCGGGCCGGCCTGAAGAAGGGGGGCACGCTCAGCTGGCCGCTGACCGTGATCCAGGAGAACCTCAACATCCGCCATCTCGACGGCGGCCACGTCGACACGCGGCGCGTCATGGAGTCGATGATGCCCGTCATCATGAAGAGCGATGACCGCGGCCGGGTGGCACCGGACCCCGACTACCTCGCGTCCGCCGTGTCCCGCGTGCGATCCGGCCGACAGCAGGTCACGTACCGCATCAACAAGGAGGCACGCTGGAGCGACGGATCCCCGCTCACCTACCGGGACTTCGAGGCGAACTGGAGAGCGCAGAACGGCAGGGACGCGGCCTTCCACGCGGTGTCCCACACCGGCTACGAACTGATCACGAAGGTGTCCAGGGGAGCCGGGGGAGACCGGGAGGTCATCGTGGACTTCGCCAGGCCGTTCGGGGAGTGGCGCTCGCTGTTCACGCCGCTTTACCCGGCGTCCGTCATCCGCACCCCCCAGGGCTTCAACAACGGATACCGGGGCGGAGCGAAGGTCACGGCCGGGCCGTTCACGTTCGCCCACCGGGACGAGACCGCGAAGACGCTGACCGTGGTGCGTGACGACGCCTGGTGGGGGGACCGCCCGCTGCTCGACAAGATCGTGTTCCGGGCCCTCGACCCGGGCGCTCACGCCGGGGCCTTCGCCAATGGAGAGGCCGACTTCTTCGACGTCGGGGTGAAGGCGGCCGCGTACCGAGCCGCGCGGGACACGCCCCACGCGCAGATCCGCAGGGCCGGAAGCCCGACCCACCACCAGCTGACGATGAACGGGCAGAGCCCCTTGCTGAAGGACGCCCGTGTCCGGCGGGCGCTGGCGCGGGCCATCGACCGCCGGCGGATCACCCAGGTCGCGCTCCAGGGCGTCGCGGCCGACGCGCGCCCCCTCGGCAACCACTTCCTCCTTCCCCAACAGGACGGCTACCGCGACAACTCGGGTCAGGTCGGCACCTACGATCCCGCGGCGGCCCGCACGGCACTCGACGAGGCCGGGTGGCACCTCGACGGCAGCGTCCGCAAGAAGGCCGGGAAGGAACTCGCCCTCGATTACCTGGCCGTGAGCGGCAACGACGAGCTGCAGAACGAAGGGCGGGTCGTCCAGGCCATGCTCCGCGACGTGGGCGCGCGGGTGAAACTCACGTTCGTTCCGGAGAAGGCGCTCTTCGAACGGCACATCATCCCGGGGAAGTTCGACCTGACGGTCTTCAACTGGACCAAGAGGCCCTTCCCCGTGTCGGTCAGCCGCAGCATCTACGTGAAGCCCAAGGGGAAGGACATCCAGCTGAACTTCGCACGGACCGGGACGCCGCGGATCGACGCGCTGCTCGACGAGGCGGCGACCGCGACGGACCAGGGCGAGGCCCTCGACCTCATCAACCGGGCCGACCGCCTGATCTGGCGGGAGGCGGCCGCCATCCCCCTCTACCAGGAGCCGGGTGTCGTCGCCTCGCGACAAGACCTCGCCAACCTGGGCGCCCAGGGCTACGCCTCCGTCGTCTACCAGGACATCGGCTTCACCCGCTGACGGGCCGCGGTCACCGATAGAGGTTCTCGAACACGTCGCGGAACCGGGTCTGGACGACGTGGCGCGCGACCTTCATCGAGACGGTCAACTCCCCTTCGTCCAGCGTCAGGTCGCGCTCCAGGACCGTGAACGCCTGGGCGCGGTAGTACTCCTGCAAGGTGGCGTTCGCGCGGTCCAGCACCCGCGTCAGCTCGCCCAGCAGGACCGGCTCCCGCAGCAGGTGGGCCATGTCGGGGGGCAGGTGACGTTCGGCCGCCCACTTCCGGGCGTACCGTTCGTTGAGCGTCAGCAGGACCACCAGGTGCGGTTTGCCTTCCCCGTAGGCGACCGCCTGGGAGATCAGCGGATGCCTGCGCAGTTCGCTCTCGACGGGGTGGGGCGTCACCGCTACGCCGTGGGAGAGCTGGATCAGTTCCTTCTTGCGTCCGGTGAGCGTCAGGTATCCGTCCGCGTCGATCGTGCCGAGGTCCCCGGTGTGCAGCCAGCCGTCGCGGACGACACCGAACGCGTCCTCGTGGTAGCCCCAGTAGCCGTGGAAGACGTTGGCGCCGCGGATCAGGACCTCCCCGTCCGGCGCGATGGCGACGTCGACCCCGGGCAGGGGCCTGCCCACGGTCCCCAGCCGGTAGGCCTCGGGGGTGTTGGTGGTGGCCGCCCCCGCCGTCTCCGTCATGCCGTAGCACTCGACGAGGGGAACGCCGCAGCCCAGGAAGAAGGAGAGGACTTCCCGGGACACCGGAGCGCCCGATACCGTCACCCGTCGCAGCGCGCCCCCGAAGTGCTCGCGGACCTGGGCGAACAGGGACTTCTCCGTCGCGTCGAACCACTCTTGGAAGCGGGGCGGCAGGCATTCGCCGCGCCTGACGCGCTCGCGCGCGTCGAGGCCGGCCCGGGCCGCCTCCAGAATCAGGGCGGTGTCCTCCTCGGGCCAGGACGCGAGGATCGCGCTGTGGATCTGCTCCAGGGCCAGGGGCACGAGCGGCAGGATCTGCGGCCGGGCGGCGCGGATCTCGTCCACGAGGCTGTCGTCGGGGCCGCCGCGTCGGAAGACGAGCGTGTACCGCGACCACCAGGCCAGGACCTGCATCAGCATCGCGATGGTGTGCGGGCCCGTGACGACGAAGACGGTGCCGTTGGTGTGGTCCTCGGTGGCATCGGGGGCGCGCGGCGGCTTGGGGTGGGCCCGCAGGACGCTGACGTAGTTGCCGTGGCTGAGGGCGCAGCCCTTCTTGGGGCCCGTGGTGCCCGACGTGTAGATGATGACCAGCAGGTCGTCCGCGCGCACCGCGTCCGCGTGTCGGGCCAGGTCCGCCGCGCTGACCTCGACCCGTCCCCGGGCCCGGAGTTCGTCGAGGGTGAGCGTGCGCGCCCGATGGCCGACGGGGGCGGGGCGTTCGACGCGGGCAGGGGCCGGGCCCGGGCGCGCGGGGGCGGCCGGGGCGTCCATCAGCACGGCGTGGCGCAGGCGGGGCAGGCGGTCGCGCGCGGCTTCGACCTTCGCCAGCTGCTCCGCGTCCTCGCACACCACCACCCGGGCGTCGCAGTCGCCGAGGACGTGGACGATCTCCTCGGGCACCGTGGAGGGCAGCAGGGACACCACGACGAGGCCCGCCGTCGCGGCCGCGAGGAGCGTCGTCGTCCACTCGGGCCGCAGCCCGCTGAGCACCGCCACGCGATCGCCCGGAGCCAGCCCCAGCGCCAGCAGGCCGCGGGCCGTGCTCTCGCTCGTGTCCCAGGCCTCGGCATAGGTCATGTGGTGCCGCTCGCCGGTGGCGTCGCGCCAGCGCAGGGCCGGGGCCTTGGGCCACAGCTCCGCGTTGTGGCGGGCGAGGTGAGCCAGCGTCATCCCGCGCGCGGCCGGGGCGTCCCCGCCGTCCCCGCACGAGTCCTGGCCGCCCCGGGCGATCGGGGTGTTGGCGTGGAGGTTCATACCGCTCCTTCGTCGAGGTCGGCGTGGAGCAAGTAGCCCCGGTGCCGCAGGGTCCTGATCACCAGGCCGAGAGGGGCGAGGCGACGGCGCGTGCGTGAGACCCTCACGTCCAGGGCGTTGCGCCGACCGGTCTCGTCGTCCGGCCAGAGGCCCGCGGCCAGTACGTCCCGGCTGACCACCGACCCGTAGGACTCGATGAGGGGTCGGGCGATCGCCGCCTCGCCCGCCGCCAGCGGCAGGTGCCGCCCGGCGAAGCGCAGCACGTCGTGCGCGTCGATCACCGGTTTGCGCAAGGAGGCCCTGGCCCGCAAGGTGTCGCAGCGCACCCGTAGTTCCCGCTCGTCGACCGGCAGCCGGACCCAGTCCTCCAGCGGATCCAGGGTGGTCGGAGGCTCCTCACCGGGGAGCACCAGGAGAAGCCGGGGCGCCTTGCGCAGGCGCAGCTCGTCAACCACGGCGGCCTGCTCCGGCCAGCGCAGCGCCGGAATACCACCCGTCGTGCGGCTCAGGCCGCGGCGCCCGGCCGGGGCGGGCGCCGCGGTGTGAGGCGATCGCCCGGGCGGGGTGGCCGGCCGGCCGGGCCGTGGAGGGTGGGGGAGCGGTGCGGGGGTACGGATCATGGGTAGGTCTTCCTGTGCCGCTGGGGGACGTGTGCTCTTCGCGGGGGCGGATCGCCGGACGGGGTGTTCGTTCACGGTGGGGCTTCCACGGGGGTGTTCACGGCGGGGCGTTCACGGGGACGCTCGTGGCGCGGCGGTCACGGCGGGGGCGGCCGCCGTGAGGTGTCCACGGCGGGCGGAAGCCTGGCCTCGCGGCGCCCGGCCGTGCGGGGGCGCGCTGACGGCGTCAGGAGCCGGGGAAGTCCAGCGTGAACCAGGTGCTGGTCCCCTTCCGGGTCCTGCGGCAGCCCCAGGCCGAAGCCATCGCCTCCACCAGCAGCAGGCCCCGGCCGTTCTCGGCGAGCCCGTCCACGGGGGCGTCTGATCGCGCGGGGCAGCCGGAGACTGCGGGCGTGCCCGTGCTCCCCGCGTCGTCGACCGTGACGAGGAGCCACTCGTGCCCTTGGCGGACGCTGACCTCGACCGTCTCCGTGCCCTCCGCGCCCCGCGGCCTCTTCGGCGTGTGCTTGACGGCGTTGGACAGCAGTTCGCAGAACAGGAGCTCCACGGTGTCCGCCTGGTCGGCCCACCCCCACTCGATCAGGGAGCGGCGCACCCGGTGGCGGGCGCCGGGCACCGCGCCGACGACGGCGGGCAGCCTGAGCCGCAGGGCCCGGAAGCCCGTGGGCCGCCCCGTTCCCCGGCCGTCGGGGGCGGCCTCGGTGTGGCGTGCGGATGCCTCCGCGGCGGCCGCCGGGGGCGCCGAGCCGGGGGAGCGCCCGCCCCGCCTGTGCTCGGCCCGGGCGTCGGGTGCGGGCCTGGCCTCCGGTGCCCCGGTGCTGATGCTGCTGCTGACGTTGCCGACGTGGTCGACGAACGGAGTCATCTCTGCCTCCTCGGTTCCGCTGGGCCGAGTTGTGAGGGATCGCGCCTGTCGACATCCAGAGGACCGCGCGGATAGATAGGGGTTCAATGCGGGGCGTCACCTAAAGGACGGCGAGTGGCACGCATTCCGAGGGCGCTCGCGTACGGAGCCGTCAGGCGCCAGGGAGCGCGCGGCTGCTCGAATCCGCTTCCGTGCGCCCGGAATCGGGCCTCACGGGTGGGGCGCCGCTGGCTAAGCTGGACGTCTGACCAGTGGCCGGGCAGATGCGCCCGGCCACATCCTGCAGAGGACGAGAACCGGTGGTTCAGGCGGTGAGTTCCGCGGACGTCCCGTGGATGCGGAAGAACGGCTTCGCTCTGGTCGGCCGTGAGCGGGAGCTCGAAGACCTCGTCACGTTCCTGCGGAACCTGCCCTCCGTGGTCATGGTCGAGGGCGAGGCCGGCTCCGGGAAGTCACGCCTGGTCCGCGAAGCGGAACACCTCCTGACCACCTCCGGTACGCGGGTGGCGACGGGACTGTGCCACCCCCTGCGCGAGCCGTTCCCCTACGGCCCCGTCCTCGAAGCCCTCGGCAGGGTCGCCGAGCACCTCCCCGCCGACTGCCTCCTGCCTCCCGAGACCGCGACGCTGGCCACGTACCTGCCGGGCCTGGCCGCCCGGATCGACGACTCCCGGCAGCCGGCCACGGCCATGCCCGAGCGCCTCCGGCTGGTCCTCGGCATCCGGGCTGTCCTGCGGGCGGCCGGTCCCGTGGTGCTGGTCATCGAGGACATGCACTGGGCCGACGAGGCCACGCGTGAACTGCTGCTCCTCATCGCCCGGGAACCGCCGAGCGGCCTCGGCCTCGTCCTGACCTACCGGGCGGAGGACCTGCCGCCCGCCGAACCGGTGCTCGGCAGCGCCTACCGAAGGCCGATCGGCGTGGCGGGCGGCGAGATCCGGCTCCAGGCGCTGACCGCGGACGAGGTCACGGCCCTGGCGACGGGCGTCGTCGGACGCGTGGCAGGCCACTCCCTGGGGCGGGTGCTCTACCGGCGCAGCGCCGGACTCCCCTTGGTGGTGGAGGAGGACCTGCTCACGCTCTTGGACCGGCGCAGGCGGAGCGCCTCCCAAGGCCTCGAACAGGAGATGGAGTTCCTGGGCAGGTCCCCTGCGCCGCGCTCCCTGCGCGAAGCCGTCCACGAGCGGCTGGCCGAACTGCCCGAACCGGCCGCCCGCCTCGTGGAGGCGGCGGCCGTCCTCGCGGTCCCCGCGGCCCAGGACGTCCTCGCGCAGGTGGCCGGGCTCGAGGCCGAGCAGGCCACCGCCGCGCTCACCCAGGCCCTGCACCGCTCGCTCCTGCACGAGCCGGAGTCCGCGACCTACGCCTTCCGCCACGTGCTCGCGCAGCAGGCCGTGTACGGAGACCTGCCCGGCCCCAGACGCCTGAGCCTGCACCAGCGGGCCCACAGCGCCCTGCGCGGACAGCGGCAGCCCGCGCTCGTCCAGATCGCCCACCACTCCAAGGCGCTGGGGGACAAGGAGGCCTGGCTGCGCGAGGCGGAGGAGGCGGCCGGGGAAGCGGTCAGCGTGGGCGACGACGGCATCGCCTCGCAGCTCCTGCACGGCATCCTCGGTGAGAAGGGCGTGCTGCCGGAGGTGCGGTCACGCGTCGCCCTCGCCCTGTGCGACATCGCGCACAAGTTCACGCGCTTCGGGCACCACCTGGCCATCATGCGGCGGCTCGTGGACGACCCCACCCTCCCCGTCCAGACCCGCGGCCGGGTGCGGCTGACGCTCGCCGCGGTGCTCATGAACCACGCCGGCGACGTGGCCTCGTACCGCGAGTTGATGACGGCACTGGAAGAACTCGAGCCGTGGCCCGCGCTCGCGGCGTCCGGCATGCTCAGCGCGATCTTCTACGAGCGGACGCAGACACCCGCGGAGATCGACCGCTGGGTGGTCCGGGCCGAGGAGGCGCTCCGGGGCTGTGAGGACGAGGGCCGCCTCGCCGAACTCGAGTCCGCGAAGCTGTTCTTGATGGCGCGGAACGGCCACACCCGCCTCTGGGAGACGGTTGACGCCCTGCCGCGCTCCTGCACGCATCCCGAGGTGCGAAGACAGCGCCTCATCGGCCTGTACAACGTCGGGGCGAACTCCCTGAACCGGGGGGAGGACGGGCGCGCGGGAGCGCTCCTGCGCGAGGTGGCCCGGCTCACGGCCGACGGTGTCAACCCGTCCCTGGAGTGCTTCGCCCGGACGCAGCTGTTGCGATGGGACTGGTTCGCGGGCTCGTGGTCCCGTCTGGAGGAGGGCTTCGAGGAACTGAACACGTCCTGCCCCGACATGGCGATCGCCCAGCGGGAACAGGCCCTCGTCTGCGGCAGCGTGGCGGTGGCCAAGGGACAGTGGGGCACGGCGATGGAGCACCTGGACTTCGCCCGCCACGCCGGCCAGCGCATCGGCGGAACGGTGTGCGCGCTGCATTCGGCGGCCGCGACCGCCGAGGTCCATCTCGCCCGTGACGAGCCGGACAAGGCGTGGGACGTGCTCGAACCGGCGATCCGGCTGCTGCGCTCCGCCGGTCTCTGGTACAAGCCACTGGGAACGATCCAGGCGGCCGTCCGCGCGGGGCTGGCCACCGGCCGCTGTGAGGAGGCGCGGAGCCTGGTGGAGGAGGCCCTGGCGGCGCGGGTCGGCCACATCGCCCCGGCCGCCGACGCCGAACTCTGCGTCGCTCGCGGGGAACTGGAACAGGACAGCGATCCGAAGAGCGCGGCCCGGTGGTTCGAGGAGGCCCGCGACAAGTGGCGGACCATCGGCCGGCCCTACCCCGCGGCCCGGGCCGCCGAACTGCTCGCCCGGTGCCGCGGCGGTGCGGGTGCACCGCTGGAACCCGCCGCGCTCGACGAACCGCTCGCCACGTACAGCAGGCTGGGGGCCACCGCGGACGTCGCCCGGTGCCGCCACGCCTTGCGGCAGGCGGGTGTCAAACGCCCCGCCACCCCCGGGCGGCGCGGCTACGGCGAGGACCTCTCGCCGCGCGAGGTCGAGGTGGCCCGGCTGCTCGCCGAAGGCGCCAGCAACCGTGACATCGCCCAGGCGCTCTGCCTCTCGGTGCGCACGGTCGAGCATCACGTCGCCCGGACGCTGAAGAAGCTCCGGGTCGACACCCGCGCCGAGGTGTCCGTGGCCCTCGACGCCCACCTCGGCGACGGCCGGCCCGGCTGAGTCCCGGTCACCACGGCGGCCCGGCTCGCCGGAGCGGGCGGTGGGGACACGAAGCGGCCTCCGCCGGAGCCTTCTCCGGCAGAGGCCGCGCTCGATCCGTGCGCGCTACGCGCGGGCGTAGATCCGCTTGGCGTGCCACTCGCCGTCAACGAGCGTCGCCTCCACCCGCGCCTGGACGCCCACACGCATGGGGCCGTAGTACTCGGCGCCGTACCGGAGGCTGAAGCGCATCTGCCCCTGCGCCGTCGCGAGCTCCAGGTAGTCGTCCTTGAACGCGGTGATCTTGCCGGAGAACCACCTGACCTGGGCCTGGTTCACGGCCGTGCCGGCGGCCGGGGCGCTGACTGACGTCACCCGCGGGTGCTCGGCCGCGGCCGCCTGCGCCGTCGACGTGAAGGCCCCCAGGACGCCGACCAGTCCGATGACGACCGACGCGAGCTTGACCAGCATGTTCTGGGATCTCCTCATGACGCACTCCTTGATGTCGATTGATGTCGATTTCCCGACGCCCCGAAACATATCCTTCCGCTGTTTGAGGGGGGTGGTATGTTTCGCTCTCCTTTCGGTGTTCGGGAAATTCATTACCTGGCTGCTCGCCAGGTAATGGGAAAGCCCGGGATCCGCTTGCGCGGGTCCCGGGCTCCAGTGACGGCTCCGCACGGCGGCCCGCCGCACCGGCCTACCAGGTGGCGATCACCCGGGCGGTGTGGACACCGTCCTTGAGGGTGGCCGTGACGTCCGCCTGGGCGCCGACCGTCAGGCGGCCGATCCAGTAGGCGTCAGCGGTGATCAGCACGGTCACCACCGTGCCGCCCGTGGCGACCTTGACGTGGTCCTCCGCCACGGCCGTGAGCTTCCCCTGGAAGTGCACGTACTGACCCTGGGAAGCGGCGCTGGCGGCGGAGGCGGGCGCCGGAGCGGCCGCCTGCGCGGGACCCGCGACCGCGACGCCCACCGCGCCCACGAGAGCGGCGGCGACGAGGAAGCGGCTGACCTTGCTGGAGGTGTCGCGCATGGGTGTCCTTCTTTCTGTATTCATGAGGGGAATCGCGAAGGGGCTTTTCTTTTCGCCCCTCGGTCAGGTTAGTTATCGCCCATTGGTCCCGTGGAATTCTGTCCCGTACCTTGCGTCGGTGTCCGGAAGACAGAAGGCGTCGGGAATTCCGCGCGTCTCGCGGGCCGCGCGCGTTCACGGAGCGCGACGGACAGGCGAGCGGGAGAGACGACGGCTCAACAGGCAGCAGAGCAGCAGGACACCGATGGGCAGCGTCATCGTGGTGCGCCAGGCACTGAGGAACGTGTGCTGGAAGGCGGCGTCGGCGAAGTCGGTGAAGCGGGCGGTCTCGTACGGGGAAAGACCGGCGGGGGCCGGTGGCCGCGCGAGGCCGTCGCCGGCGCGGGACAGCAGGGAGTCGGTGAAGGGTGCGCGCAGCCGTGCGGGAAGGTCCTTCGCGGCGTCGTGGGCGTGCGCCGGTAGTTCGGCGGCCAGCCGCAGGCGCAGGAAGGAGCCGACGGCGACCCCGCCCAGGACGCCGCCGAGCTGGCGGGCGGTGTTGAGCACGCCGGACGCGCCGGACGCGAGGGCCGGGGCGACGTGGTGCAGGGCGAGGGCCGTGACGGGGGCGAGGGTGCAGCCGATGCCCGCGTCGGCGATCAGCATCGGAGGGAGCAGCTGCCAGGCGTTCATGCCGGGGCGGGCCCACAGGACGGTGAGGGCGAGCCCCGCCGCGTAGAGGAGCAGCCCGAAGGTGAGGAGCCGCCCGGTGCGCGCGCCCACGCTCCAGCGTCCCACCACGACGGCGACGACACCGACGGCCAGCGCCGAGGGAGCGGTGATCGTCGCGGCAGCGAGCGGCTCGTGCCCCAGGACGCTCTGGAGGTAGAGCAGCAGCGGCAGAACGGTGCCGAGCACGGCGAAGTGCACCCCGGCGCCGATGGCGGACGCCCCGGCGAACGCGGGAGCGCGGTACAGAGCCCGCGGCACCAAGGGCTCGCCGCGCGCCCGCCGTTGCTGCGCGACGAGGCAGACCAACAGGGCCACCCCCACACCCACCCAGGCCCCGGAGGCGGCCGACACCGCGCCGCCCGGGCGGCCGCACTCCAAGAGCCCATAGCAGAACGCGCCCAGGCCGGACGTCACCAAGAGCGTGCCGGTGACGTCCCAGCGATGCGGTACGCGCGGGCGGTGATCCGGGACGAACACGGCCGCGAGGACGAAGGCGACGGCGCCGACGGGCAGATGGGCCAGGAAGATCCACTCCCAGCCCGCGAGGGCGATCAGAGCGCCACCGGCCAGGGGGCCCGCCACGGCGGAGAGACCGATCACCCCGCCCCAGACGCCGAACGCCGCGCCGCGCCGGCGCGGTGGGAACAGCACCGTGATGAACGCGCTCGTCTGCGGCGTCAGCAGGGCGGCGCCCAGGCCCTGGACCACGCGCAGCGCGGTCAGCTCGTGGATGCTGTCGGACGTCGCGCACCCGGCGGCCGCGAGCGTGAAGACCGTCAGGCCGACCAAGTACAGCCGCTTGGGGCCGAAGCGGTCGCCCAGCCGCCCCGCCGTGATGAGCAGCGCGGCGTACGTCAGGACGTGGGCGTTCACCACCCACAGCGCCTCGGCGAGACCGGCGTCGAACTCGCTGATCATGACGGGGACGGCGGCGTTGACCATCGTCGTGTCCATGGTGATCGCGAAGAAGCCCACGCACAGCACGGCGAGGATCAGCCACGGCCGACGGGGAGACGCAGGGGGCATGGGTGCCACGATCCTTCGGAAGGGAGGCGGGAGCGTTGGTCGGGGCGTTCACCGGGCGCTGTAGCCGCCGTCGACGACGAGTTCGGCGCCGGTGACGTAGGAGGCGGCGGGCGAGGCGAGGAAGCCGACCGCGGCCGCCACTTCCTGCGGGCGGGCGACACGGCGCAGCGGCGTCGCGTCGATGGCCCGTTCCACGAACAGCGCCGGGGCGGTGCCGGTCATGGCCGTGGCGACCATGCCGGGGTAGACGGCGTTCACCCGGATCCCGCCGGGCGCGAGCTCGACGGCCGCGGCGGTCGTCATGGAGCGCACGGCGCCCTTGGCCGCGTGGTACGCGAACGAGGCGCCGGAGCCCACGAGCGCGTACACCGAGGCGACGTTGACGATCGCGCCGCCGCCCGCGGAGCGCAGGCACGGGGCGACGGCCTTCATGCCGAGGAACGTGCCCCGCTGGCAGACGCGGACCACGCGCACCCACTCCTGTTCGCCCGTGCCCTCCAGCGGCTGGTGCGCCAGCGCTCCGGCGTTGTTGACCAGCACGGTCAGTCGGCCGAAGCGGCGGCGGGCCAGCCGCGTCACGCGGTCCCACGCCTCGGGCTGGGTGACGTCGAGCGCGCAGCCCAGCGCCCGGCCGGGCCCGCCCGCCGTGTTGAGCTCCACCGCGGCCCGGTGGCAGGCGTCGCCGTCCAGGTCGGTCACCAGCACCCCCATGCCGTGCGCGAGGAAGTGCTCGGTGACGGCCCGGCCGATGCCGCCCAGCGCGCCCGTGACGAGGGCGACCTGGCTGCCCGCGGTCACCGCCCGCCCGCCTTCGGCACCGGCAGCCAGGCGAGCGCCGCCGCGTGGCCCCTGGCGTGCGTCAGGGAGACACGGGGGTGCGGCAGGGCCCGCGTCCCCAGGAGCTCCCCGAGGGCGCCGCCGAGCCGGATCACCGGTCCGCTGCCGGGCGCCCGGAGCACACCGACCGCCCGGCAGAACCCGGGGTCGGCCGCCACGTCCAGGAGCGACGCGACGGCGAGCTTGGCGGCCTTCCGCGCCGCCAGGTGCTCGTGCGCGCGGCGGAAGCCGCGGCTGAAGGAGATCTCCTCGGGGGTGAGCCAGTCGTGCCAGCACGCGGAGTCCGCGGCGGCGATCCGCTCGGGCGGGAGCAGGACGAGGGCGTGTGCCGCCATCACCGCACCGCCGTCTTCGCCGCCGGGCCGTCGTACGGCGCGAGCACGAGGGAGGCGTACGTGCCGCCCCAGTTGGCCGCCGTGACCAGACACGCCCTGCCGGCGTCGGCGCTCGTACGGAGGTAGGCGTCGACGGGCCCCGGCGTGGACGGCGACGACGGCGTGGAGGCTGACGGCGCGGGGACATCGGGGCTCCAGCCGCTGCGCACGGTCTCGATCGCGCACACCGCGGACATCATGGAGGTGGTGCTGTGCACGTGCCCGACGTACGGGCTGAGGTTGCTCAGCCTGACCTGCCCGGGTTGCCACACCCGGGTCACGGCGGCGGCCTCGGCGGTGTCGATGGCGGCCGTGCCGCGCGCGTCCCCGTACACGGTGCCGATGTCGTCGGCGGTCAGACCCGCGTGGTCGAGGGCGCGGGTGAAGCTCTCGGCCCAGGCCCGCCCGGAGGGGTCGTTCCCGGCGACGCGGTAGGCGTCGGAAGTCACCGCGTGGCCCTTGACCTCGGCGAGGATCGTCGCCCCGCGCTCCAGGGCGTGTTCCAGGGACTCCACGACGAGCGCGGCGCCGCCCGTGCCCAGCACGGTGCCGCCGGCCGGGGCGGTGTAGGGGCGGGGGGCGTCGTCGGAGAGCAGGCCCAGGCGGTCGAAGCCGCCGTGGAGCAGGGGGGTGAGCTCGTCGGCGCTGACCGCGAGCATGACGTCGGCCTCCCCGCGCCGCACGAGGTCGGCGGCGTAGCCCAGGCCGCTGAGGCCGGAGACGCAGCCGGTGGCCAGGGTCGACAGCGGGCCGCGGATCCGCAGGGCGAGGCAGGCGTGACCGGCCGCCGCGTTCATCACCGAGTTGGGGAAGAGGCGGGGGTTGACCCGGTGCGGGCCCACGGTGCCGATGGTCTCGCTGAGCTGGGCGACGGTCTGCATGGGCCCGCTGAAGGTGCCGAAGACCATGCCGACGCGTTCGGCGTTGGCCTTGCTGATGCGCAGACCGGCGTCGCCGACGGCGAGACGGCTGGCGGCGAGCGTGAGCAGGCCGATCTGGTCGAGGCGGCGCGCGTAGGCCGGGTCGACGTGACGTCGGCACGCGGCGCTGTCGAGCTCCGCGACCCGGCGGGTGCGGGACAGGGACACATCGGTGAGGCGGGCGTCCCCGACCGCGCTGGCACCCGCGCGCAGCGCGTCGAGGAAGTCCCGTCGGCCGCTGCCCAGCGCGGTGACGGGCCCCGCTCCGGTGATGACCACGCGGTGGTCGGGGACGTCCGCAGGAGGCACGGGACGACGGCCGAGGACGAGGGAGCAGTTGTTGCCGCCGAAGGCGAAGGAGTTGGAGACGACGACGTCCAGGAGGTGCGGGCGGGCGTGGTTGGCGACGATGTCGCGGGGGACGTCGGCGGGCTCGGTGACGTTGACGGTGGGCGGCAGGATCCCGTCGCGCAGCGCCAGGACGCAGATGGCCGCCTCCATGGCACCGGCGGCCCCGAGCATGTGGCCCACCTGGGACTTGGTGCTGCTCATGGGGGCCGGGGCCGCGGGCGAGAAGAGGTCGGCCACCGCCTTGGTCTCGGCCTTGTCGTTGGTCGGGGTGCCCGTGCCGTGACCGTTGACGTAGTCGACGTCCTCGGGGGCCAGGGAGGCCTGGGCGAGGCTGCGGCGCATGGCCCGGTAGGCGCCGTTGCCTGCCGGGTCGGGGGCCGTGGCGTGGTAGCCGTCGCTGGTGGTCGCGTAGCCGAGGACGTAGCCGAGGGTGGGGGCGCGGCGCTCCCGGGCGAGGGACTCCGCCTCCAGGACGAGGAAGGCGGCTCCCTCGCCGAGGCTGGTGCCGGTGCTGCGCGAGTACGGCGCACAGGGCTCGGTGTCCAGGGCGTTGAGGCTGTCGAACCCGGCGAGGGAGAGGATGTCGAGCACGTCCACACCACCGGCGATCATGACGTCCGCCCGGCCTTCGCGGATGGCGTCCACCGCGTACCCGATCGAGTTGGACCCGGCCGCGCAGGCGTTGGACAGCACCACCTTCGGTCCCCGGAGCCGGAAGGCCACGCTGATCGCGTCCGCCGAGGTGTACAGCGGATAGCTGGTGAGCTGGTGGCGCGCGCCCGCGGTGGGGCCGTCCCTGAGGATGTCCCAGTGGAACCGCTCTCCGTGTTCGAGGCCGCCGACGGAGGTGCCGACGGCCACACCCACCCGGTAGGCGTCGTGGTCGGCCAGGCGCAGGTCCGCGCCCTCGACGGCCTCGCTCACGGCGGCCAGCGCGAGGCGCGTGGCGCGGTCGGGCCGGATGCCGGTGCGGGGCACGTCGGCGGGCACCGACCGCACCTCGCCCGCGTAGCGGCAGCTGAGCGTGGAGACATCGAGGCGCTGGGCCTTGCCGATGCCGCTGGCGCCGCTCCGCACGGCCCGCCAGACCTGTTCCGCGCCCGTGCCGAGCGCGCAACTGATGCCGATTCCGGTGACGGCGACGCTCTCTTGGCGCCGTTGGCTGGGGCTCAAGGGTTTCTCCTGTTCGCTGCTGCCACTGACATGGGGATGAGGCTGTGTGCTGACGGGCTCAGTCGAGCGGGACGCCGAGACTGGTCGCCGTCAGGAAGGGCGCGGACACGGTGCGCACCGCCGCTCCGCTGCCCTCCAGGTGGAAGTCCTGGCCCGAGGCGGCCACGCCCTGGTCGACGGCGGCGGTACCGATGAAGCGGCCGAGTCGGGGGGACCACACGCAGTGCGTGACGGTTCCCACGGCGGCGTCCTCGACCGCGACGGCGGTGCCTCGGGCGGGCGCCGCCTCCAGGCCGGGACCGGCGATCCAGCACACGGGCGAGCGGTGCGCGTGGCGGCGCCGCCCGTCCAGGGCCTTCCGCCCGGTGTGGTCCAGATCGGGGTCGAGCATCCACTGCAGACCGATGTCGTACGGGGTGACCGGACCGCCGGTGTGCTCGCTCTCGTGGTTGGCGAAGCGGACTTCCATGCGGCAGATGTCGAGCGCTTCCCTGCCGCATTCCACGGCGCCCCGCGCGATGAGCTCGGCGCGCAGGGACGCCGCCTGGTCGGCGGGGACGAGGAACTTGTAGCCGTACTCGCCGGTGACGCCGGTTCGGGAGAGCATCACCGGCGTCTGGGCCCAGGTGACGGCGGTGCAGCTGCGGTAGGACAGCGAGGCGATGGGGAAGTCGAGGTACTGCTGCGCGATCTTGAAAGAGGTGGGGCCTTCGATGCCGAGCACCGTGAACCGGGTGCCGATGTCCTCGACGGTGACACCGGTACGGCCGTCGGCGGCCGCCAGCAGGTGGGCGGTGGCGGCGGGGGCCTGGTCCGGCCAGATCTCCAGGAGGTAGTCGGTGCCGCGGCAGTGGATGAGCGCTTCGGCGACGATGGTGCCGTCCTCGCGCAGGAGCAGCGACGAGGTGCTCTGGCCTTCGAGGAGGAAGTCGACGCCGCGCGTGCCGACCCGTCCCAGGAAGGCCGTGGCCTCGGGCCCGGTGACCGTCAGCAGGCCCGCGCCGTCGTAGTCGACGAGACCGGCGCCCTGGCGCAGGGCCGCGTACTCCTTGTCGGTGGTGGTGCGGTGAGTGGTCATGGTGTCGTCTCCAAAGGTGGCTCGACGGATGCTGGTGAGGGGAAGCACGGGGGAACGCCGGCAGGGGCGGCGAAGGTGGGGTGCGAAGGGGCGGGTGGGTGCGGAGGCCGTGTCACGGGGCGAGTTCGGTGACGGCCAGGCGCGCGGTCATCACCAGCTCCCGGCCCACCGAGGCCTGCCCCGTGACGGAGATCAGACCGCCGAAGCGGGGTCCGCTGTGCGCGCGTACGGTGATCTGGTCGCCGGGGAGCACGGGTTTGAGGAACTTGGCCTGGCGGATCTCGGCGAGGTAGCCGACCCGGTCGGCGACGTCCGCCACCAGTTCGCCCGTGGCCGAGCGGGCGGCGGCGCTGCCGTAGATGACGGCGGCCAGTTGGGCCACGCATTCCACCAGGAGGACTCCTGGATAGAGCATGCGGCCGGGGAAGTGGCCGGCCAGGACGGCGTCGGAGGCGGTGACGTTCTTGATGGCCTCCGCGCTCGTGCCGGGGTCGAGCGCTGTGACGCGGTCGAGGAGGAAGAAGGGGTAGCGGTGCGGCAGCAGCCTGGCGATGTCGTCGGCGCCGAGCACGGCCTCGGTGGGCGGCGCGGAGGGCTGAGTGGTCACGCGCGGGCGCCTTCGATGTGGTCGACCAGGCGGTTCAGCGACAGCAGGCTGTGGGTGTCGTCGTCGGTGACGGTCACGCCGAAGGTGTCCTCCACCGCCATGGCCAGCTCGAGGGTGTCGATGGAGTCGAGTTCCAGGCCGCGGCCGAACAGCGGCTGGTCGTCGCCGATGGAGTTCGGGTCGACGTTCAGCGCGAGGCGTTCGACCAGCAGGGCCTTGACCCGCGTGCACAGCTCCTGCCGCGCGGCCGCTCGGCGGGTCGCCTCGTGAAGTGTCATCACCATGGTGTTCTCCCTTGGGGGTTGCTGGGGTGTGGGCCGCGACGGGGAACCGTCGCGCGGGGAATGCTGGTGGAGTCGCGGGCTAACAGATGAGGCCGCCGTCGACGACGAGGGAGGAGCCGGTGACGTAGGCGGCCGCGTCGCTGAGGAGGAACCGGACGGCGGACGCCACCTCTTGGGGCCGTCCGATGCGGCCGAGCGGCACGTGCCGCAGGTTCTCCGCGAGGCGGTCCGTGGGGATCTTCCGGGTCATCGAGGTGTCGATGAAGCCGGGCACCACGCAGTTCACGCGGACGCCGTGGGGGCCGAGTTCCTTGGCGAGCGCCTGGGTCAGGGCCATGGTTCCGGCCTTGGCGGCGGCGTAGTTGGCCTGCCCCACCGGGGGGCGTACGGCGCTCGTCGAACTCACGGTCACGATGGCTCCCGCGCGGCGCCGCGCCATCAGGCGGGCCGCCGCACGCATGCACAGGAACGCGCCGGTGAGGTTGGTGTCGATGACCTTGCGCCACTTGGCTTCGCCCATCATGAGGGCGTAGCCGTCCTCGGTGATGCCCGCGTTGCTGACGAAGGCGTCGAGACGGCCGTGGTCGTTCCTGATGGAGCGGAACATGTCCTCGATGGCGGCCGTGTCGGAGATGTCGGCCCGCAGGAGCCGGGCCTCGGGTTGGATCTCCCGTACCTGGGCCAGCGCCTCCGCGGCCTGCTCGGGCTTCCCGCGGTGGTTCATCAGGACTGTGGCCCCGTCACGGGCCAGCTCCAGTGCCACGGCCAGGCCGATGCCCCGGGTGGCACCGGTGACCAGGGCGACGCGTCCTTGAAGTTCGCTCACGTCACTTGTTCCTTGCTTGAGAGGGCGTGGCGCTTGAGGAGGGTGCGGTGTTCGAAGGGGGTGAAGCGTCTGAAGGGGGTGGGGTGTTTGAGGAGGGCGCTGTGTGTGAGAGGCGAGCGGTGGTTGAGGAGAGAGCGGCGCTGGAGAGGGGAGCGGCGCACGGGCGGCCCGGCGCTCCGGGCGGCGCGAGCGTGTGGCGCGGCGCGTCCGCGGTCGTCAGGTGGCGTGCGGAGCGGGCCATCTCGCGGGCGAGGCCGTGCAGTACGCGCCCGGGCCCCGCTTCGATGTAGGTGTCCACGCCGAACGCGGTCAAGGTGTGCATGACGTCCTGCCAGCGCACGGGGGAGACGACCTGGGTCAGCAGGTCCTCGCGGTAGGCCTCGATGTCGGTGACCCGCAGCCCGGTGGTGCTGGAGACCAACGGGACGGCGGGCGGGGCGAGCGCGACGTCCGCGAGGTGCTCGACGAGGCGGTGCTGGGCGCTGTCCATCAGCGGCGAGTGGTAGGCCCCGCCGACGGGCAGCACCCGGGCCCGCAGGGCGCCCGCGGCGCTCGCGGCGGCGGCGACCCGCCCGACCGCGTCCCGGCTCCCGGCGACCACGGTCTGGCGCGGTGAGTTCCAGTTGGCCACGACCGCGACCCCGTCGGCGGTCGAGGCGTCGGCGCACAGCCCGCGCACGACCTCCGGTGCGAGGCCGACGATCGCGGCCATGCCGCCCGGGCGCGCGGCGGCCGCGTCCGCCATCGCCCGGCCGCGCCGTGCGACCAGGGACAGCGCGGTGTTCTCGTCGAGGCATCCGCTCGCCACCAGCGCGGTGTACTCGCCCAGGCTGTGCCCGGCGACCACAGAGGGCGTCCAGCCGCGTCGGCGCAGGTGTTCCAGCGCGGCCAAGGACCATGTCAGGACGAGGACTTGGGCCACCTCGGGGTCGGTGAGCGCCCTGGCGTCGGCGCGCTTCATCAGCGCGCGCACCGGAAGCCCGGTGGCGTCCTCGGCCCGGCACGCCAGGGCGTCGGTCCAGGGGCCCCACCGCTCCATCTCGTAACCCATGCCGGGGTACTGGCTTCCCTGTCCGGGGAAGACGAAGGCCACGGTGGGGCTCATGAGCGCGGCCCCGCGGCCTGGGCCGCCGTCCACGCCAGGGCCATGCCGGACTCGAGGCGCGTCGACGCCCCGACGACGTCGAGCCGTTCGGCGCGGGCCCAGTCGCCGAGGGGGCCGCCCAGGCGCACGTGCCAGGGCTCCTCTGCGTCCCCTTCGAGGGGGATGCCGACGTGGATGTCCGCGAGGCGCCCTGTGGCGGGCAGGCCACCGGCCGCCTTGACGACGCTCTCCTTCACGCCGAAGAGGTGACCGAGGACCTCTACGAAGGTCCGGTCCGCGCCGGCGAGGTGCTGTGCGGCGTGCCGTTCCCCTGGCGTGAAGTACCGCCGCGCGAGGCCCTCCCCGCCGCGTGCCAGGGCGAGTTCCCAGCGGCGCAGGTCCACCAGGTCCACACCCGCTGATTGAAAGGACGCCGGAATGCTCCCGGCTCCGTCTGGAATTCTCATTTCTTGGTCTCCGCCCGTTCGGAAGAGGCGAGTTCGGAGAAGGAATTGGTTTCCCCTACGGAAATGGCTCGGATCGCCTCCGGGGAACTCCTCCAGGCGGCATGAACTTAAAGTCGGCGTCGAATGCCTGTCAAAGGAGGCGTCATACGCGCGTCAGATTCCGGGCCGTCACGGGCCGGCCGCCGAAAGGTGCGCGCCAGCCGTGAAACGTAGCGGACACCTTCGGGATCCGCGCGGGACTTCTGGGCTTGTCTGGGAGCGGACGCAACAGCGCTGACCGCCGTGGGCCCGGAGCCCGGCGGCGGCTCAGGAGGAGATCGAGGAGACCATGCCACGTCTCGTGCAGTCGGCCACGAACATCATGCGCGACGTCAGCGTAGAGGCCACGGCCCGGGTCCGCTGGGGGGAGTGCGACCTGCAGGGTCACGCGTACTACGCCAGTTACATTCCCTGGTTCGACCTCGGGCGGGAAAAATTCGCCCTGGACGTCGGCGCCGACTACCGCAAGTACCAGATCGCCACGACCGATCTGTACGTCCGCTACCACCAGCCCGCCAAGTACCTTGACGAGCTCGTGATCAGGACGTGGGCGGCCGCGCCCGGCACCCTCACCTATTACTACGAGATCTACCGGAAGCAGGGCGGTCTGCTCGTCGCCGAGGCGCGCACCATCCACGCTTTCGTCGACGCGGAGCGCGGGGTGCTGACAAAAATCCCCGACGACATGCATCACGCTTTCGTGGAATTCCTGGAGAAATACCGCGAGCGCAAGCGGAACGCGGCCCCCGCCGGGGCACCGGACGCGCGCTCCCGGTCCGAGCGGGACATCGCCACGAGTTCATCCCGAGAGATTGGAGAGACGTCATGAAGCACGGTGCGCTCGACCGCCTGCGCGCGCGGCTGCTGGGCGAGGTCGTGGGCCCCGCGGACGCCGGTTACGACACCGTGCGCCGGGTCTACAACGCCATGATCGACAAGCGGCCCGCGGTCATCGCCCGGTGCCTGGGAACGGCGGACGTCGTCGCGGCGGTGCGCTTCGCCCGCGAGGAGGGGCTCCTCATCGCCGTGCGCGGCGGCGGCCACAGCGTCGCCGGGCACGGGATGTGCGACGACGGACTCGTCATCGATCTGTCCCTCATGCGGGGCGTCCACGTCGACCCCCAGCGCCGGACCGTACGCGTACAGGGCGGAGCGCTGCTCGCAGACGTGGACCGCGAGACGCAGCTGCACGGCCTGGCGATCCCGACCGGGCAGATGTCGGAGACCGGCATCGCCGGGCTCACCCTCAACGGCGGCGTCGGCATGATGCTCCACAAGTACGGCCTGACCTGTGACAACCTCCTGTCCGCCGACGTGGTCACCGTCGACGGCGGCCTGGTGACCGCCCGCGCCGACAGCCACCAGGAACTCTTCTGGGCGCTGCGCGGCGGCGGAGGCAATTTCGGCGTGGTGACCTCCTTCGAGTTCCAGGCGCACCCGGTCGGGCCGATGATGCTGGCGGGATTCCTCGCCCACCCCGTCGAACAGGCCGAGGAAGTCCTCACCTTTCTCAGGGACTTCAGCGCCACGAGCCCGTCGCACCTGAGCGCGGACGCGCTGTTCATCCACGCCCCCGAGGCGGACTTCGTGCCCGAGGAGTTCCAGGGCATGCCGATGGTGGCGCTGTTCGTGCGCTACTTCGGCCCCATGGAGGACGCGTGGGACACCGTACGGCCCCTGCGGGACTTCGGCAGTCCGCTGTACGACAGCCTCGGCCCGATGCCCCTGGTGGCCGTGCAGTCGATGCTGGACGCGTTCACCCCGGCGGGCAACCTGCACTACTGGACCAGTGAGTTCCTGCCCAGCTTCGACGCGGAGCAGATCGCGGCCGTCGCGGCCATCGGCGCCGACCTGCCGTCGTCGCTCACCACCATCAACGTCCACCCCTTCGACACGGCGGCCACGGCGGTCGCCGCGGACGCCACCGCCTTCGCGCACCGGGAGGACAGCTGGCTCATCCACGTGATCTGTCAGTGGAAGGACCCCGCCGACTCCGACCGCTGCCGGGCGTGGGTGAAGAAGGCGAGCGTTCAGCTCAAGGCCTTCAGCCACGGCAACACCTACCTCAACACCACATCCGAGGACGACGAGACGGACCGCGTGCGGGCCTTCTGGGACGAGCCGCGCCTGGCGCGCCTCGCCCGGGTCAAGGCGATGTACGACCCGGACAACCTGCTGCGGTTCAACCACAACATCACCCCGGCTCCCCCACGGACCCCGCGGTGAACCGCCCCCGCCGCGCTCCGCGGCACCACCGCCCGGTCCACGTGGTGATCATCGGGGCGGGCATCAGCGGCCTCGGCCTGGGCATGGCCCTCAAGCGGGCGGGCCACCACGACTTCACGATCCTGGAGCGGGCCGACGACATCGGCGGGGTGTGGCGCGACAACACCTACCCCGGCGCTGCCTGCGACATCCCCGCCCCCCTGTACTCCTACTCGTTCGCGCCGCACACCTGGACCCGGCGCTACGCCGGACAGCGGGAGATCCTTGACTACCTGCGCGGCTGCGCGGACGCGTACGACCTGAGCGACCATCTGCGCCTGGGCACCGAGGTCAGCGAGGCACGCTTCGACGAACCCACCCGCCGCTGGCACCTGCGCACGCGACAGGGCGACACCTACGAGGCGGACGTCCTGGTCCCGGCCTGCGGCCAGCTGAGCCACCCCTCCGCACCCCACCTGCCCGGCACCGAGCGCTTCACGGGACGGATCTTCCACTCGGCGCGCTGGGACCACGGCCTGGACCTGACCGGCCGCAGGGTCGCGGTGATCGGGACCGGCGCCAGCGCCCTGCAGATCGTGCCCGAGGTGGCGAAGCGAGCGGCGCACCTGACGGTGTTCCAACGCTCGGCGCCCTACGTGGTGCCCCGCTGGCAACGCGCCTACCGCCCCGGCGGCGGGCCCTTCGGCCGCGTCGGCGCCAAGGCGGCACGCCTGGGCTGGTGGCTGTTCAACGAGCTGACCGTGCCCGGCCTCACCCGAAGGTGGCGCACCCGCGGCTTCACGGCCTTCGGCTGCGCGGCCCAGCTGCGCCGGCAGGTCCACGACCCCGAGCTCCGCGAGCGCCTCACCCCCCGCGACGAAGTGGGCTGCAAGAGGATCGGCATCTCCAGCGACTACTACCCCGCCTTCAACGCACCCCACGTCGAACTGGTCACCGACCCCATCGCGGAACTCACCGAGACGACCGTCCGCACCGGGAGCGGCGGCGAGCACCCGGTCGACGTCATCATCCAGGCCACCGGCTTCGCGGCCACGGACTTCCTCGCGTCGCTGCACGTCACCGGGCGCCAGGGCCGCCCGCTGGCCCACCACTGGCACAGCGGCGCCAGGGCGTACCTGGGGATGACGGTGCCCGGCTTCCCCAACATGTTCCTCCTGTACGGACCGCACACCAACGTCGGTGCCGGCTCGGTCGTCTACATGGTCGAGAGCCAGATCCGCTACGTCCTGGACGCGCTGCGCGTCATCGGGCGCGGCACACGCCCGCTGCTCGACGTGCGCGCGGACGCCGAGGACACGTTCACCGCGGAGATGCGGCACCGCCTGAGGGCCACCGTCTGGTCGGCCTGCCGCAACTGGTACCGCGGCGGAAACGGCTCCGTCACCACCAACTGGCCCGGTCAGACGGCGGAGTACCGCCGCCGCACCCGCCGCGTGAACCTCGCGCACTACCAGCCGCGCGATCCCGCGGACCACCCGCGCGCACCACGGACGTCCGCCCGCTCGCGCACCCCCTGACGCCGTAGGAGAAGTCCCCATGTCCTTGCACCCGCAAGCCGAGGCGTTCCTGGAGCAGCTGGCCCGGCTGCGCATGCCTGCCTTCGAATCGGTCGACGTACCCACCATCCGGGAACTCATGGGCGGCCTGCGGCAGGCCCAAGGGGCGCCCGAGCCGATCACGTCGATCACCGACACCCAGGTGCCGGGCCCGGCGGGCAAGCTGCCGGTCCGCGTCTACCAGCCCTCCGCCCGCCCCGGCCCGCGCCCCCTCATGGTGTTCTTCCACGGCGGCGGCTGGGTCGCCGGGGACGTGGAGCTGGTGGACCGGCCGCTGCGGAAGCTGGCCAACGCCAGCGGCGCCGTCGTGGCCAGCGTGGAGTACCGGCGCGCCCCCGAGACACAGTTCCCCGGCCCCGCCGAGGACGCGTACGCCGCGATCGGCGCCCTGGCCGAGCGCGCGGAGGAACTCGGCGCCGATCCCGCACGCCTGGTGGTCGCGGGGGAGAGCGCGGGAGGAAACCTGGCGGCGGCCGCGTGCCTGATGTCCAGGGACCGCGGCGGGCCCGCGATCGCCGCGCAGCTGCTGATCTGCCCGAGCCTGGCCCCCGCCGCCGACTCGCCCTTCGCCTCCTACCGCCAGTACGCGACGGGCTACCTCAACACCCGTGCCGCCATGGCCCACTTCTGGGACCTCTACCTGCGCTCGCCCCAGGACAGGAGCCACCCCTACGCCGCCCCCCTGCTCGCTTCGGAGCACACGGGACTGCCGCCGGCGCTGATCCTGAGCGCGGAGTACGACCCGCTGCGGGACGAGGCGGCGGCGTACGGACAGCACCTGCGCACCAGCGGGGTGCCCAGCACCGTCCGGCGCTACGACGGCGTGCTGCACGTCTTCTTCCTGCTCTGCGAGTCGTCCGCCGCGGCCCGGGCACGAACCGACATCACCGCCTGGCTGCGGGCCCGCTTCCCCGCCGAGGACGCCCACCGCCACCGCACCGCCTGAACAGGAGCTCCACATGCCCGCACACGACCGCCTGTACATCAACGGCGCCTGGGTGCCCTCGCACGACACCGACCTGCTCACCGTCGTCGACCCCACGACCGAGCGGCCCCTCGCCACCGTGCCCGACGCCACCGCGCGCGACGTCGACGACGCCGTGTCCGCGGCGCGCGCCGCCGCCGACCGGTGGGCGGCCACCCCCGTGGGGGAACGCGCCGACCTGCTGCGCGCCGTCGCCGAGGAACTCGGCCGCCGCGCGGAGCCCCTGGCCCGCCTGGTCGCCCAGGACGTGGGCAGCCCGCTGTCCTTCGCCAGGGCCGTTCAGGTGCTGCTGCCGGTCAACAGCTTTCTCCAAGCCGCCCGCACGGCCGTGGCGTACCCCTTCGAGCGCGCGCAGGGCCCCTCGCGGATCCTGCGCGAGCCGTACGGAGTGGTCGCGGCCATCACCCCGTGGAACTACCCCGTCCACCAGGCCGCCGCGAAGATCGCGCCCGCGCTGGCGGCGGGCAACACCGTCGTCCTCAAGCCCAGTGAGGTCGCCCCCCTGAGCGTCTGGGAGCTGGCCGACGCCATCGCCACCGTCGGGCTGCCTCCCGGCGTGTTCAACCTCGTGTGCGGCAGCGGACCGCGCGCGGGCGAGGCGCTGGCCGCGCACCCGGGCGTCGACGTGGTCTCCTTCACCGGCTCCACGCACACCGGCCGCAGGATCGGCGCCCTGGCCGCGCGCACCGTCAAGAAGGTGACGCTGGAACTGGGCGGCAAGAGCCCCGCGGTCATGCTGGCCGACGCCGACCCCGCGCGCGTCGTCCCCGACGTCATGGCGTCGGCGTTCATGAACAACGGCCAGACGTGCTCGGCCCTGACCCGTCTGATCGTGCCGCGCCCCGCACTCGCCGACGTGGAGGAACTGGCCCGCCACACCGCCTTGGACTGGGTGCCCGGGGACCCGGGGGAGGAGCGGACCCGGCTGGGGCCGCTGGCCTCGGCCGCCCAACTCCAGCGCGTGCGGCGGCACATCACCCGCGCACGCGCCGACGGCGCCGCACTCGTCACCGGGGGCGAGGACCCGCCCGCCCACACGCCCCGGGGGTTCTTCGTGCGCCCCACCGTCCTGTCCCGCGTCGATCCGCGGATGGCCCTGCACCACGAGGAAGTGTTCGGCCCGGTCCTGGCCATCGAGGCGTACGACAGCGAGGAAGAGGCCCTGAACATCGCCAACGACACGGAGTACGGACTGGCCGCGGCCGTGTGGACGGGCGACGAACACCGCGCCCTCGCCCTGGCGCGCGCCCTGCGGGCCGGGCAGGTGCAGGTCAACGGGGCGCCCTTCGACCCCAACGCCCCCTTCGGCGGCTACAAGCAGTCAGGAAACGGCCGCGAGGGCGGGACCGCGGGCCTGGAGGAGTTCCTGGAGACCAAAGCCGTACAGATCTGACCCACCGCCCGTTCCCGCACGCCGTCCGCGTGCGCACCGGCCCGCGACACCGCATCGACCACGCCCGTCACACCCCTACGGGAAAGGCAGAGCCATGTACTACCGCACCCTGTTCAAGTCCAAGGTCCACCGCGCGACCGTCACCCAGGCCGACCTGCACTACGTCGGGTCGCTCACCCTCGACCGGGACCTGATGGACGCGGCCGACCTCCTGCCCGGAGAGAAGGTCGACATCGTCGACATCAACAACGGCAACCGCCTGTCCACCTACCTCATCGAAGGACGGCGCGGCTCCGGCGTCGTCGGCATCAACGGCGCGGCGGCCCGGCTGATCAGCCCCGGCGACCTCGTCATCGTCATCGCCTACGCCCACGTCCAGGACGCCGACGCGGCCCGCCTCGTGCCCAAGGTCGTGCACGTCGACCACGACAACAGGATCACCGCGCTGGGGTCCGACCCGGCCGAACCGGCACCCGGCAGCGACACCACCCGCGGCGACCACGTCTTCGTCGACTGACGGCCCCGCCCTTCCCACCCGGTACGAGTCCCGGCCCACCGCCGACTGACGAAAGGGCGAGCCCTCATGTGCGGCATCGCAGGCTGGATCGCGTTCGACGCCGACCTCAGCCACCAGGAAGAGACCATCAACGGGATGACGCGGTCGCTGCGCACCAGGGGACCCGACGCCTCGGGGACCTGGGTCGACGGGCACGCCGCCCTCGGACACCAGCGACTGGCGGTCATCGACCTCGCGGGCGGCGCGCAGCCCATGACCGCGCGGACGCCGGACGGGCCCGTGGCCATGACCTACAGCGGCGAGGTCTACAACTTCGTCGCCCTCCGGCAGCACCTGCGCGGCCGCGGGCACCCCTTCCGGACCGCCAGCGACACCGAAGTGGTCCTGCGGGCCTACCTGGAGTGGGGCGAAGGCCTCGTCGAACACCTGACGGGCATGTACGCCTTCGCGATCTGGGACGGGCGCACCGACCGCCTGCTGCTGGTCCGTGACCGCCTGGGCGTCAAACCCCTCTACTACTACCCCACGCCCGACGGGGTCCTGTTCGGCTCCGAACCCAAAGCCGTCCTCGCGCACCCCGAGGCCGAGGCCGCCGTCGACCACGACGGGCTGCGCGAGATCTTCCTCGGCGTGAAGACGCCGGGCGCGGCGGTCTGGCGCGGGATGAGGGAGCTGCGCCCCGGCTGCCTCGCGACGGCCGACCGCCGGGGCGTGCGGGAGCACACGTACTGGCGCCTGACCGCGAGGTCGCACACCGAGGACGCGGACGCGACCGCCGCGCACGTCGGGGAACTCCTCGGCGGCGCGGTGCGCGAGCAGCTCGTCGCGGACGTGCCCCGCTGCCTGCTCCTGTCGGGAGGGCTCGACTCGAGCGCGATCGCCGGGTTCGCGGCCGGGGCCCTGAACGGGCACGGCGAGCGCCTGCGCACCTTCTCCGTCGACTTCCAGGGACACGCCGACCACTTCACGCCCGACCACCACAACGTCAGCCCCGACGCACCCTACGTACAGGAGGTCGTCAAGCACCTCGGCACGGACCACGCCGACATCGTGCTGGACGCCGGTGACCTCGCGAGCCCGGAGGTGCGCCGGGCCGCCGTCCGCGCCCGTGACCTGCCCGTCGGCCGCGGCGACATGGACCACTCCTTGCTCCGGCTCTTCACCGCGATACGCGAGCACTCCACCGTGGCGCTGTCCGGGGAGGGCGCCGACGAGATGTTCGGCGGCTACTGGTGGTTCCACGACGCCGCCCTGCGCGCGGGCGCGGGCTTCCCCTGGCTGACGGCCGCCCTCGGCCGCGCGCGCCAGGAACGCGCCTTCCTGCCCCAGGACCTGGCCGACGTCCTCGACCTGCCGGGATACGCGGTGCACCGCTACCGCGAAGCCGTCCGCGAGACCCCGACGCTCGACGGCGAGGGCCCCGGCCAACGCCGTTCCCGCGAACTGCTCCACCTGCACATCACCCGCAGCCTCGGCGGCATGCTGGAGCGCAAGGACCGGCTCAGCATGGCCGTGGGACTGGAGGTGCGGGTGCCGTTCTGCGACCACCGCGTCGCGGAGTACGCCTTCAACATCCCCTGGTCCCTGCACGCGGCCCAGGGACGGGAGAAGAGCGTGCTGCGCGCCGCGGCGCGCCCCGTGGTGCCCCAGAGCGTGCTCCTGCGGCGCAAGAGCCCCTATCCGATGACCCGCGACGAGCGCTATGTGTCCGCGCTCCAGGAGCAGGTGCGCGGGGCCCTGGCCGAGCCCGGCCACCCGGTCTTCGCCCTGTTCGACCGTGCGGCGGCGGCTCGCGCCGGGCACGTCGCTCCCGCCGAGCACCCCAGGCCTCAGGCGCTCCGCGCCGCGCTGGAGAAGTTCCTCGACCTGCGCACGTGGATCGACCTCTACGGCCCGCGCCTGCGGATCTGACGCCACGACAAGGAGCGGATCGACAGCGTGGACCGGCCACGGCCGCGGACCCCGCTCGACGGCGGCATCGGTGTGGAGATGGCAGAGGGGTGCGCGGCAGAGCGGCAGGAGGGGCGGTGCTTGATGTGGGCCTAGAGGGATCCGGATGGTGTCCCTTGGCCGAGGGTGAAGGGGGCCTTGCTGGTGAGCGGCCTTGCTGGTGAAGGGGCCTTGAGAAGGGTCGTAGGTGCGGGCGCGCATGTGGGAGCCGAGCGCGTCGGGCAGAGTGGCGTCCTCGCCGTCGGCGGCCTGTCCGTACTGGCCTGCGTAGCCGAAGTCGTTGTTCGGCTGCGCGGCATCGAGGCCGGGGCCGCCCGTGCCGAAGACGCTGGTGTAGTTGCAGGGCCTGGCCTGACTTCCTGAGGCAGTGGTCAGGTCGGTGATGGAGCCAGCACCTCGCGGTGGCGGCGGGCCTCGCCGTCGTCGCGGCGCTGCCGCTTCTTGACGATCTGCGGCTCGAAGCTGCCGGCCGTGTCGCGGGGCACCCTCACCCCGACCGGGCCGACGTCGGTCAGCACGGTCTTCGCCCGCGTGCCGTTGCGGCTGTTGCGGTTGTTCTTCCCAGCCGGATCGTGCTTCTCATAGCCGAGGTGATCAGTGATCTCCCCTTCCAGGGCCGACTCCAGCACTCGCTTGGTCAGCATCTGCAACAGCCCACCCTCACCGGTCAGTTGCAGGCCCTCACTACGTGCCCGATCAACCAGCATCGCGACGAGCTCCTCGTCCGACGCGGCCGAGGGCATCGGCCCACTCCTCCACGTACTCGTGCTCCGTCGTCGTCTCGTTCACGTGGCGTCTCTTCCTTGATCAGCAGATCCGCCGTTGATTAGACACTCCTCCCGCCCGAAAGCGGGCCCTCACACACATCCAGCGCCCGCGCCTCGGCCGACTGATCCGGCCGAGGTCCCTGTCCTCGGAGACGGACCGGCCGGTGACCACGCCGTCCAACGGCTCCTGGACCACGCCACACCAGCCGACCTGCCCCCACGCAACGGAGAGGCACACCGTCGCCCTCGCTTCCCGCGTCCTGCGCGCGGAAGCCACCGGCGCCGGACGTGAACACTGGCCCCGCTGCTTCCCCCCAGCAGCAGCTCCGCGCCCCCTACCAGGACGTCCGCATTCAGGCTGGGACCGCCCGCCGCGTCGATGGGCATCGTGACCGAGTCCGCGTCCGTCTGGTCTGGGCCGGCACCGATCCCGCGGGCCAGGCTCAGGACGGACGA
Organism: Streptomyces flavofungini; assembly: GCF_030388665.1. NCBI lineage: Bacteria > Bacillati > Actinomycetota > Actinomycetes > Kitasatosporales > Streptomycetaceae > Streptomyces > Streptomyces flavofungini. The sequence continues at coordinate 9,093,526 of NZ_CP128846.1, forward strand.
ACCGCCCAGGTGCTCGTTGTACGCGGGCCGGCTGGTTGGCGAGCCACACGGTGATAGCCGTCCATGTCCGAGATGCGGTGGGAGCGGACGCGCGCTGGTGGCGTGGAGGAACTCGCAGTCCGTTCCGCTGGCCTGGCCTGCGGCAGAAGCCCCATCCAGTCGACCTTCGCACCTCGGCCTTGCTATCAATCCAACCTTCGGAAGGGCCCTCCCCGAAGACACCGTCCTGCGCCCGGGGAGTCCGCGTTGCCGGGCGGAGGTTCGCCCTGGCTCGGATCCGCAGGCGGCTTCTGCTTACCCATGCCCAGGTCTCCCTTCCGTGGGACAGCAAACGAGCCACGAGATCGTGCGCAGCGGCCCGGGCGACCCGACGCCAATCACGAGGCTTCCCGGGAACCCCGGGGTCAGCTTGATCGTTCTTCCGGGTGCGCGGTGTACGCCGGAGTGCGCCTCGCCGACACCCACGAGGAACGTGAAGGAGAGCGTGCATGGCCCTCACCCCCGTAGTACGACCCGCCACGGAACGGGACGTGCCCGGTGCCCTCCGGACACTCGCCCATGCCTTCGCCGACTATCCGTTCACCCGGCATGTCGTCGCGGCCGACGGGCACGACGAGCGGGTGCGCCGCTTCCAGGAGCTGTTCCTGACCCGGGTCGGCCTTCGGTACGGGCGGACATGGGTCACCGACGACGCGCGCGCCGTGGCGGTGTGGACCACGCCCGAGTTGGACCCGACGCCCGGATTCGCCGAAGTGGGGCCGTTGATCGAGGAGTTGGCGGGCGACCGCGCGCCGGCCTTCGCCGCAGCGCAGCGCGCCCTCGATCCGCACCGGCCCAGCGAGCCGGTGTGGTTCCTCGCGACCGTCGGCGTGGCCCCGGAAGCACAGGGCCAAGGGCTCGGGGGCGTGCTGGTCGAGGCCGGGCTCGAAGCGGCGGACCGCGCCGGGCACCCGGCATTCCTGGAGACCTCGAGCGAGCGGAACGTGAGGTTCTATGAACGCCTGGGCTTCACCGTGACCGCGGAGGTCGAGCTGCCCGACGACGGTCCCCGCACTTGGTGCATGCGCCGCGAGCCCAGGACGCAGGGCTGACCGTCTCCCGCGCCAGGCATCCTGAAGCTATGAGTGCCAGTACGTTCCCGAACACTCAGCTCTGCGAATTTGGATACTGCGTCATCGTCGCCAAGGGGATTTCCGCCGCTGCCCTTCTGGCCAGAGTGTCGGACGAGGAGGCGACCCCCATCCTCCTGAGCCGCGCAGAAGCTGACGCCATCCCGCAGATCGTGTTCGAGGAGGTGGCGAAGTCGGTGACCGGTGGCTTTCCCCGCCGCGCCCCAACTCACAAGCAACCCTCTCCTGCCCCATCCCTGCCAGGAGACGTGCGCATGGTGCGGTGAGCTGCCTGATCTGCCGGACGGCAGCCGAGTCTCTCCACAACCATTGCCGTGTGTTTCAGCGTCTGTTGTTCGTGTGCCTTCACACTCGTGGCAGGGCGTGATCCGGCAGTCCCTGCCGTGCGAGGACGTGCAGGATGTGCCCTGTCGCCGCCGCTCGCCCCGGGCAGCCGTGCTGCCGTCCGCACCAAGGAGACGCTCGTGCCAGAGTCCCCCTGCACCCTCGTCAGCCTGCCCCGGCCCGACGGCGCGCGCCTGGCTCTCTCCTTGCACGGGCCGAAGAACCCTGACCTGGTGATCGTCCTGGCCCACGGATGGCAGGCGACCTCTGCCATCTGGGACAAGACCGTGGAACAACTGAACCGCCCGTCCACCCTCATCGTGCGCTATGACCAGCGCGGTCACGGCCGCTCCACCACCGGCACCGCACGGCCAGCGATGTCCCTGCTGGCCGACGACATCCAGGCCGTCATCGCCGCCACCGCGCCCGGGGACATACCGGTCATCCTCGTCGGCCACTCCATGGGGGGCGCCGCGGTTCTCACGCTGGCCGCTTCCCACCCCCGCCTCTTTGGGGAGAAGGCAATCGCGGCTCTGCTCCTGGCCACCAGCGGCGGCGGCCTCGACCTCGCTGCCGCCGGATTTCCGCTGCGAACACGGCTGGTCGGCCTGCTGCGCCACGCCATGGCCAGCCTGTGCATTCACGCCCCCGGCGTGGCATTGCGCCTGCACAACCTCTGGCAGGCGCGGTTGAGCACACAGCCCCCCATGGATGTCGCCGGGCGGTGGTTCAAAGCACTGATGCGCCACGACGTCACCGAGCTGGGGGCCTTGCGGCGGATCCCGGTGCACATCCTGGTGGGGGAGGAGGACCCCACGGTTCCGCCCGTCCACTCACACCGCCTGGCCGAGCAGATCCCCACCGCTGAACTGCACGTCGTCCCACATGGCTGTCATCGTCTGCCCACCCGGCACTCGTCAGTCGTCGTCTCAGCGATCGAGCGAACCTGCTCCGACGCCTTCCAAGGGTCCGGCAGTCGACTGCCCGTGGACAAGACCGACGGTCCCGCGCCCGGGCTGGGCCCGGCCGCGGTCCCCGGCACGTCCTGACCGCTGCAACGGCCAGCGGCATCACCGACGTCAACGAACCGCCGCCCTCGCCGTCCCCCCCCCGCATCACCTGCCGCACCACCGCCTCCGGCACCCGGGTCCGAACCAAAGCCGTCGTGGTCACCCCCTCTCGATGCACCGAGTGACGCTAGATCCATGGCGGTAGATCCTCGCTCCACAACCAGGCTTCGACGGGGACAGCATTAGCACGCGTGCAGCCGAGATTCGCGAGGGTCTGATGGTCGCGTTCATGACTGAGCGGGAAGCGCGCGTCGGTTCGTCGAGCCCATCGGTGACGGCAGGGCTTGTGCGCGCCCTTCTGACCGGTCGGAGTGATTTTTTGGTCAGGCTGCTTCTGGTATCACGTAGCGACGGTCTCCGCCGCCCGCACGGACTGAGAGTCCATGATCGCCGGTGTCGGCTCCGCCGACCGTCCCTCGGCCTGCCCCGCCCGTCTGCGGAGCCGGTCGTGGAACTCCGCGATCAACCCCTGCTGACGCCGGCGGAAGAACGCATGGACCGCGCTCCAGGCCGGAAGGTCGACCGGCATCGCCCGCCATTCGCCACCCTGAGCTACCAAGAGGCCCTGCCTTCATGCCCGGACCACCAGAAGATCACCCGACTCAGAACCCCGTTCGAGTCACCAGGCTCCACGATCGGCACAACAACAAGCACTTGGAGATCGCACAGATAGATCAAGGGCGTCGGCCTGGCCGGGTTTGCCAACGGTGGCTGGTCCAGGCAGTTCGGAGTAGTCGGCGGACGATGATGATCGCGTTGGCGAGTGCGATGAAGGCGTCGATCACGCGAGTGTGGCGTTCTGTACAGATGGCGAGTTTACGGAAGCCGCGGTTGTGCCAGGAGTTAGCGCGTTCCACGACCCATCTGGCGCCAGCCTGCAGTGGGAACCCTTTCTTGCTGATCACGGCCCTGTAGCCCAACTTGTCAAGCAGGTTGCGACTCGTGCGGGAGTCGTAGCCGGCGTCCAGATGCACGGTGATCTGTTCAGGCAGATAGGAGCCCGAACCGGGAAATTTTCTCCAGCGTGGGGCGCAACAGCACGGAATCGTGCCGGTTCGCCGGAGCGACCACACAGCCCAGCGGGATCCCGGTCCCGTCGCTCAGGAGGGAGCGTTTCGTGCCCTGCTTCCCGCGGTCCACCGGCGACTTCCCGGCGATCTCGCCCCCGCAGGGTGCCTTGGTGATGCATCCATCCACTGCGAGATCTTCCAAGGCGAGGCCGACGACCCGGTCGTAGGCGTCCAGGCACAGCTGTTCCAGCTCCTCGAACACTCCAGCAGCTATCCACTCGTCGCGTCGGTTGCGGATCGTGGTTGCCGAGCAGGAGGAGTCCGCGACCTTCGCATAGGCGACACCGAACACGAGCACTTGGATGAGCTTGTCGAACACCAGCCGGTCCGCGATTCGTGGCCGGTGACATCCCCAGGGATGCGACACGTTGCGGGCCGGCAGCAACGTCGAGAACTGCTCCCAGATCGGGTCAATGACAGAGAACGGCAGCGCAGGCACAACAGCGGCTCGAGTCTCAGGCGGCCTGGTCGAGTCTTGCGGTGAAGAAGCCGCTCAGCTTCTCCACGACGGGGCCGAGGTACTACTCCTTGTCGTAGAGGTCGACATGGCTCGCGCCCTCACCCTCCGGACCTGGCGAGCTCGGCGCCTTCCTCAAGGCCCGCCGTGCCCAGCTGAGCCCGCACGAAGTCGGCCTGCCCGAGACCGACAGTCACCGCAAAGTCGCGGGGCTGCGCTGAGAGGAAGTCGCCCACCTCGCCGCGATCAGTGTCGACTACTACACGCGACTGGAGCAGGGCCGGGTCCAGGCATCAGCATCCATGCTCGCCACTCTTGCACGTGCGCTGCGCCTTGATGATGACCAGCAGACCTATCTCTTCGAGATCGCGGGCAAGACCGACGCCAGACCGCGTCGCCGGCGTGCCGCCCAACGCGTGCGTCCAGCCGCCCGCCGCCTGCTCGAACAGCTCACCGAGACCCCCCACCCTCGTTCTCGGCAAACGCATGGACCTCCTCGCTTGGAACCACGCCGCCACCGCGCTCTCCACCGACTTCGCCCGCATCCCCGCCGCACGGCGCAACTACGTGTACCTGATGTTCACCGACCCCGCCTTCCGCGGCATGCACCTCGACTGGGAACACGACGCCCGTGACGCGGTCGCAGCCCTCCGCATGGAAGCAGCCAAAGGCCCCGATGACCCCGCCCTCGCCCAACTCGTGGGCGAACTCTCCGTACAAGACACTGACTTCCGCACCTGGTGGGCCGAACACCACGTCAACTCCGCCAGCTACGGCACCAAGCACTACCGGCACCCCGCCGTCGGCGACTTCACCCTCGACTGCGACACCTGGGACAGCCCCGACGGCTCCGGCCAACGCCTCATGATCCTCACCGCAGAACCCGGATCGACATCGCACGACGCGCTACGCATCCTCATCTCCTGGGCACCTGCCAGCCAAGCAGCACCAGGCAGCGCCGTCCCACCCGGTGATACGAACCGCTGACACCCGCACACCTGACGAACAGAACTTGATCAACGCCGGAAGCCCGACACCCCCTCACCTATCCGCGCGATCTCTAAGCATGTCCGGACGGAGATTCGGACTCTCTGGTTGTGTGATCGGAGCGGGATTTTTGAGTGACATGTCGCACGTAATGGACGCTATGAATACAGTTGATCTTGCCCTCAATTAATGCGTAACGTACTTCCAAGCGGAATACGACCAACCGCTTTTGAAAGCTAAATCAGGGGAACGACGTTGAACAATGGTGGCACGCGCAGCAAGATAGTGCTTACAGCACTCTGCGTCAGTTTCGGCCCGATGCTGGCCCTTGCTCCAGCAGTACAGGCAGACAGTGACCCCGCTAGTGCAGTGGAGGTTCCCGCGAAGTCGGCGAACGCCTCGGACACCGACCCCACACCGAAGGTGGGGGGAACAACGAGGATCACGCTGAATGCGGCGAGCGCAGGTGCGCGCAAGAGAACGATTCGCGCCTACTGCAATATCACGGTGGACGCCCCCCACTGGTCAAAGAAGGGCAAAAGCGTCATCTATAAGACCCGCGCCCAGTGCTACGGCAACATCCCCTCAGTCCAGTTGAAGGTCACATCCAAGCTGATGCGCGCCGGTGCGCCGAAGCCGCTTGTCGCCGCGACCGCGAAGGAAACGCAGACGGTGAGGACCGGTGGCGGCAAGGCGACGTTCTACGCTCCTGTCCCCCACGGCAAGAAGGTGAAGTATGCTGCGCGGTTCTGGGGGCAGAGCACCGCACAGATCGTCTCGCCTATCACTGGCACCAAGACGCAAGTTGTCAGCAAGGCCGCTGATGCAAAGCCCAGGTAAATAGATTCGGATGAGGATGCACCGCAATGGCCAGTGACTGGGAAGTCGACGTACAGCTACTGCTGGACGTCACCGACGACGAGTGGGCACGGCTCCGGGAAGGAATGGCCGAGGCGATGGAGAAGGAACCGCAGTACGAAATCGTGCCGACCGCCACATCCAACAGTCCGACCGGCGCCTTCTTTTCCGTCGGCGCCACCGTGCAGATCTCGGCTGAAACCCCCGGCGAAGCAGCGGACATCGCGGTCGCCGTGACACGCCAGGCCATCCGGACTGCTGGAGGTGGCGCTGATCGCGGTGTAGCGGAGGTCAACATTCGACAAGGCGACATCGATCCCCGGCTTTTGGGCCGGTAGGCTGGCACATCATCCTCCGAGAAGCCTCGCGACCATGTTGCGAGGCTTCTCGGTTCTTCACCGCAATGTTCACGGCCATCCCCGGCGTCGCGCTCGCAGCGTCGGCCACGGTGTCGATGAGCGCGAGCGTCTCCTCGCGCACGTCGTCCGGCATCGCGGACAGCGCCTCGTCGGCTGCCCTCGTGAGCTCCACCCTCGCCATGCCGCCCCCTTCGTGATCGCAGGAGCAGCACGGTAGAGCCGACGTACAGGGAACGAGTGCGCCTGTGGACAACCAGGTCAGCGGACCCTCGTGATCGCCACCGTCGCGTGGCGTGTCGTGCCCGCCTCGACCTCGACCACCAGCTTGGCCCCGGTCGTCGTGTACGCCTCCCCATCGTCCGTCCGCCCCGCAGCTCCTTGTGCAGCTTGGGCACCTTGGTGAAGCGGCCGGTGTGGTGGGCGCTGGCGACCGCGCCGGAACGTGAGCGGCAGGGCGAGCCGGGGGCCGCCTTGCACTTGGGGCACGGATGGCGCTTAACGCTGACGGGGGTGTGAGTTGAGGTGTTGTGGGTGGTGTGTGCTGGGGTGTTGTAGATCGGGTGAGAACCGGTGGGGGTGGTCTTTGCCGGGGTGTTGGGTGGGCTGGCCTGTGGGTGTTGCAGGTTCGTTGAAAGCTGCTCCGGTTGTTGCACTTACCTTCTGCGTCTAATGGCGCTGTTCGTGTTTTTGCAGGTCAAGGGGTGGTGTGCCTGGTCAGTGTGGTGTGGGGTCGATTTCGGGCCGGGGTGGTGGGGCGGTGGTGTTGTTCGGCGAGATGGTCCAGGCGCACAGCATCCAGTGACGCCTTGGAGATGCGTTCGGTGCCGTCGAGGATGCTTGTGATTGCTGCTTGGCGGATGAGGCGGGTGAGGCTGCCGATGCGGCCCGCGGCGCGCTGGTGGAGGTATGCGGAAGATCCGCTGTCCGGTGAGGAGTTCGCCGCGGCGCCCGCACTCCTCGTAGAAGGCCTCCAGCAGGACGAGCTTGCGTTCCCACCCAGCGTTTCAGGGCGCGCCGTCCCTCACCCGCCTGACCCCGAGCCCGTCCAGCACGCGGGCGACTTCACGTTCCTCGTCCCGGGCGCCCCAGGAGGGCCTGCGGCATTCGCTGAGCAGTCTCCCGATCCGCACCTCCTGCCCGTCGACGTTGATGGTCTCCTCCACGGCGGGCAGGAAGTGCCCGTACCGGTGCGCGTACTCCCGCGCTGCCTCGACCAGGAGCTGCCGGGCGGAGGCCCGCGGTTCCCACACGAATCCGTATTCGCCGAGCAGGGCGGCCAGGTCCCCAGGCACCCGCCGCGGTCGCCCCTGCCAGACCTCCAGTCCCTCGTCGGGGCCGTGTTCGGCGATCAGGGCGCGGAGGTCGTCGCGGTCGCGGCGCCACTGCCGCCGTGCCCGCTCCAGCTCCCACCCCAGCCGGACCACCACAACCTCTGGCCCCACAGCCCGCTCCTGCTCTGCCGGCTTTCGCCCCTGCTCCTCTACCTGTCCGTCCGCCTGCCCCTGTCCTTCACCCCGGCCATGGCCGGGCTCGAGTTGCCGTTCCTTCGCCCGCTTCCGTCTTCCCGCGTGCTCCGGCTCCTGCCCTTCCACGACCGCGTGCTCCTGCTCCTCATCCTTCTTCTTGAGCAGGGGGATGCGGGTGCAGTCGAGGGGGAGGGTTTCGTGCCAGTCCACGGGCACCCGCAGGTGCCCGTGGCGCTGGTGGTAGGTGGTGATGGCACGCATGAGGCGTTCGGTATCAGCGGTGGCGGGGTCGGACAACACGGTGATCTTCAGCCAGTCCGCGACCACGGCTGCGGACCGCTGGCGGGTGAGGGTCCGCATCTGCTGGAGCTCACGGGCGCGTTCCTCGGCCCGCCAGCACGCCTCCTTGGACGGCTGGACGGCTGGACGGCTGGACGCGGTGGGGGCCGAGGCTGGTGCTGCGCCCCGCGCGCTCCAGCCGCTGCACGGCCTCCTCCGGCTCATCTTCGCCTTCGCCGGTGGCGTGGTCGGGTTCGTAGGACTCCAGCGCGCGCAGCATGTTGATCACTGGCCCCCAGTCCGGCCCGACCAGCGTGCCGTCCGCAGGCCGTGCCAGGTGGAGCACGAGCACGATGATCGACGCGATCTTGTCCGGGTTCTCCCAGTCGTAGCGCACGGCACGCCCCGCGATCTGCAAGAGGTCGCCCTGCGCCGTGCGGGGGTCGACCAGGGCGACGGTGTCGACGGCCGGGACGTCCACGCCTTCACTCAGTAGGTGTTTTTGATCCCTGGCCGTGAGCTGCGTATACCTGGATGATCTGGGGTGTGGGGGCTGGTGGGACGGCTCGGCGGTACTGCCGGGAGTGTGGTGATCCGCTGCCGCAGGCGATGGCGGCGGAGGCGGTGTTTTGCTCGGGTCGTTGCAGGTCACGGCGGTGGCGGAGGCTTGATCGGACCCGTCAGCGGGTGGCCGCGATGCAGCGGGGAGAGCAGGCTGAGTGCCCGGTGTGCGGGCGGTCGTGGACGGTGGGTGTGGAGCGGTCGAGGGCGGCGGTGTACTGCTCGGACCGTTGCCGGGTACGGGCCTGCCGTCAGCGGCGGGCGTCACGGAACGGCGTTACGGAAACGCCGTAGCCGAACGCCTCGCACACACCTTGAACACCCCTGGATTTACACGGTAGTTGGGAGCGAAAGGCGTGCGCTTCGAGCGCCCCTGGTTCACGCTCTGCCCCGGCGTGTCGCGCGCGCCACGGTGGACGGTGAACGGGGCCGGCGCCCCTTTGACCGGTCACGTCCTGGTGACCGGGCCGGACCCGGGCGAGGGCGGTGGTCAACATGACCGACGTGGCCGACCGGATCGGGAACGTCACCCGGCAGCGTTACGAACAGCTCGTCACCCAGGCCAAGGAACTGATCGCGCAGATCGCCCGCTCGCAGTTCGCGCTGGGAGACATGGCGTTGGAGATCGAGCCGATGAGGTCGGTGGGCGGGTCGATGCCGAACGGCACGGACGACCTGTTCACCGTGACGGAGTCGTTGCAGATGTTCGCGGACGACATCGGCGTCGAACGCCGGACGGTGGAGGACTGGCGCTACACCGCTAACCGCTGGCCGGAGAAGCGCCGCAAGGAGGGCGTTTCGTTCACCGTTCACCGCATCCTGGCGTCGGTGGCGGACGAGGACGAGCGGTGGGCGGCGATCGAGGACGCGCCGTTCAACCCGCGCACGGGAGCCAGGCAGTGGACGCCGGACGGCGCGAAGCGGGTCGTCGGCCAGCGGGTCGACCGGCCGGTGACGGTGGATGAGAAGGTCCAGGCCGTGGCCGATCTGACCCGGGACGACGAGGTCGCAGCCCAGGTCGCCACCGACCTACTGAAGCGGCCGGCGGTCACCGAGCACGTCACCCCGGCCGAAAAGGTCCGGGTCGTCACGGAGCTGACCAGGGACGACAGCGTCGCGCAGGAGGTCACCACCAGTCTGCTGCGCCGTCCGGCCGTCGCCCGCAAGACGATGCGGGACGACACCACCCGGATGCTTGTCAACCGCGCCCAGTTCGACAACTCCAACGAGACCCGGGACCGGATCCGGGAGCGCACTCCGGCCGTCCGCGCGATCGAGCACACCATCGAGTACCTCGACCTGGTCGGCTCCTGCCACGGCTTCGTGGCCACCCTCGGCCGCCTGGTCCCACAGCTGCGCGGGCAGGAGTTCACCGAGGACGAGCGCGAGACCGTGTGCCGACAGATCGGGCGGGTCCGCGCCGCGGCGGACTGGCTCGAAGGAGCCCTCAACAACGGCGAGTTCACTCTGGACGAGCAGCTGGTCCAACTGCTCAAAGGCGAGTAGGTCATGCCGCGACGCCGGGAGGCCCGGCCCCTGGCCGAGCACTACGGCGACCTGGTCCGCGTCGCCCTGATGGAAGCACGCCCCGCCGGTCTGCACACCTACCAGCTCATGGCCGCCACCCGTCTGACCCGCTCGCAGGTCGGCCGCGGCATCCGGCACGTCCGTGACGTCGTCGCCGCGGAGAACCTGACGCCGATCACCTGGACCCGCCGGGACGGGTTCATGTTCTCCGACGATCCCGCGGACTGGATCGAGTACGACAAGCGGCAGTTCCGGCAGATCCTCGGCCGCCTCACCCGGGTGATCACGGGCACGCTCGATCCGCACCTGGCCCGCTACCCCGACGACGAATGGGCCCAGCTCGCCACCGCACAGCTCACCGGGGTGCGCGCCACCCTCGCCCAGCTCTCCAAATAGCCCCCGTCGCCGATCACCCTGTCGAGCCCGCCATGCCCGCTGCCGCCCGTCGCGGCCGCTACCCGTCCGACACCTCGGTCGCCGAATGGGCCCTTCTCGAACCGCTGCTGCCGGTCCCGGCCTGCCGGACCAAGACCGGCGGGCACCCGGAGAAGTGGCCGCGGCGGGAGGTCGTCGACGGCATCCGCTACATCGTCGACAACGGCGCGAAATGGCGGGCCCTGCCTGCGGATTTCCCGCCGTGGGAGACGGTTTACGGGTTCTGTGCGCCGTGAGGCGCTTTGTTGTATCCCCGACTCAATCGGGAGGAATTTGGAGGGATATTCCTGGGTCGCCTGACTTACCTGGAGGCGAAAGCCGAAAGGGACCACAGCATGTCAGGAACGCGGCGGCCGTCTGGAGGTGTCCGGGACGGAGACCCGCAAGACCCGCACGATATGGCCAAGGCTGGATTGCTTGAAGCCCAATCTCCAGCGGCACAAGTAAAAACTCATCGGAACGACACCTGAAACCGATGCTCTCGCCTTACCGGGCTCTGAATTAGCGGGCCGGGCAACCTCCAAGGTGAGAGGCGTCGCCCAGTGAGGGCGGTCAAGGGGATGAGTGGGCGGCCTACGTCGTGCTCGATACGTACAGCGAAGACGTACCACGGGATCGCCTACGGGGCGCGAGCCCTACGGCGACGGAGTGCCCGTATTAGTCGCAGGAGTGACGACCTGCCAGGGAGACCGGGAAAGCCGGTCACAGGGCGAAGGGGCACAGGTGAACTCGACGTCCGGCGACGGGAGGTATGCGTAATGCAGAGCGCCGAAACAGTGCTGGGCGTCATCCGGGAACGCGGCAAGCAAGGGTTGCCGCTGGAGAGGATCTACCGGCAACTGTTCAACCCTCAGTTGTTCCTCATGGCCTACGGGCGCATCTACCGGAACTCCGGTGCGATGACACCCGGGACCACCGGGGAAACCGCGGACGGCATGTCTCTGGTGAAAATCGACACGATCATCGGCGCCCTGCGCTCCGAGTCGTATCGGTGGACGCCTGTCAAGCGGGTCTACATCGACAAGAAAGGAAGCTCAAAGAAGGAGCGCCCGCTCGGCCTGCCAACATGGTCGGACAAACTCGTCGCCGAGGTAGTGCGTCTCCTTCTGGAGGCTTACTACGACGTTCAGTTCTCCAACCGATCCCACGGATTCCGCCCCACGAAGGGCTGTCACACCGCGTTACAGGACGTGGTGAGGTACTGGACCGGAACACGATGGTTCATCGAGGGCGACATCTCCGACTGCTTCGGCAGCCTGGACCACGAGGTGATGCTCGCGATCCTCGGAGATTCCATCCACGATGGCCGTTTCCTGAGGCTGATCGGGACCATGCTCAAGGCCGGATACCTGGAGGACTGGCGATGGAACGCCACGCTCAGCGGGGCACCGCAGGGCGGAGTGGCCTCGCCAATCCTGTCGAACATCTACCTCGATCGGCTCGATCGATTCGTTGAACAGCAGCTGCTGCCGGAATACAACCGGGGCAAGCTACGACGGCATCACCCTGAGTACCACCGGATTGAGAGCCGGGAGTACTGGGCCAGGCGACGCGGAGACCGCAGTGCAGTGCGGCAACTACGGTTGCAGAAGCGGAATTTGCCGAGCGCTGACCCTTACGACCCCGGCTATCGACGCCTTCGGTATGTCAGATATGCCGATGACTGGCTCCTCGGGTTCGCCGGGCCCAAACACGAGGCCGAAGAGATCAAGGAACGGATCAGAGCGTTCTTGAGGAATCAACTCCGGCTGGAACTCTCTGAATCCAAGACCTTGATCACGCATGCCACCAGCCAGGCGGCACACTTCCTCGGCTACGAGGTGAAAGCCCAGCGATGCGACACGAAGCTAACCGGGCCGCGACGATCCGCCAGCGGCATCATCGGGCTGTTCGTGCCACGCGAGGTGATCCGACAGCGCAGTGCTACCTACATGAGCGGTGGGAAACCGGATCAGCGAGGTGTACTTCTCCACGACAGCGACTTCTCGATCGTGGCGACATACCAAGCCGAGTACCGGGGACTCGTTCAGTACTATCTCCTCGCCCAGGACGTATGGCGCATGAACCGCCTTCGGTGGGTCATGGAAACGTCCATGCTCAAGACCCTTGCGGCGAAGCACAAGTCGACCGTGACGAAGATGGCCCGCAAGTACAAGGCGACCATCGACTCACCGGACGGCCCACGAAAGTGCTTCGAGGTCATGGTCGAGCGCGGTGGCGAGAGGAAGCCACTGGTTGCCCGCTTCGGCGGCATCCCGCTCAAACGGAAACGCACGGCGGAACTGGTCGACGTCAGGCCCTGGACCCCGAACCAGTTCAGCAGCAACGAACTGGTGAAACGGCTCTTGGCAGACACGTGCGAGATCTGCGATTCCACCAAGGATGTGGAAGTCCACCACATCCGGAAACTCGCTGACCTCAACCGAGACGACCGACCTGCCCGCCCGACGTGGGTTCGCATCATGGCCATGCGACGGCGAAAGACCCTGGTGGTCTGCCGGGCCTGTCATGTCGCTATCCATGCGGGACGGGCGAACTTCTCCTACCGGAAACGCTCACTGGAGAGCGGTGTGCTGGGAAACTAGCCCGCACCGTTCGGGAAGGGGCCGTCGAAAAAGGACCCGAACCACGGGCACCTCGTCGGCGGCCTACTTCACTCTGGAGGTGGAACCGGGCCGGGGTCGTCACCTACATCCGTGACCAGCTCCGCCGGAGAATCCGTACCGGCAAGGGACGTTGCCCCCATCCCGTGACCTTGATCGTGGACTCCCAGTCGGTCAAGGGAGCCTCCACCGTCGGCCGCAACAGCCGGGGATACGACGCCGCGAAGAAGATCAACGGCCGCAAACGACATATCACCGTGGACACACTCGGCCTACCGGTGATGATCACGGTGACGCCCGCCGACATCCAGGACCGCGACGCCGCCCGCGACGTGTTCTGGCGGCTGCGCCTCACCCAGCCGCAGATCACCCAGGTCTGGGCCGACCGCGGCTACGCCGGCGACCTCGTGGACTGGGCCCGCGAACGCCTCTGGCTCTCCCTGCGCATCGTCTCCCGACCCAAAGGCACCAAGGGCTTCGTTGTGCTGCCCCGCCGTTGGAAAGTAGAGCGCACGATCGGCTGGTGCATGAACGCCCGCCGCAACGCACGCGACTACGAGTGCGACATGAAAGCCACTTCTGTCAAGTGGCGGGAGGAAAGGAGAGAGGGAACCCGCCCCGATAGTGACCAGATTCGGTTCCCGACTCCGGGTGCGATGGCGGTAACGCCGTGGTGCTGAGCCGGAGTACAAGGTCCAAGGAAACTGCGGGCCACCGCAGTACACAGACCAGGGAAAGTCCAGAAGGGTGAGATACCGCGAACCCTCGTATGCACGGCCCGTAACGCGTACGTCGCAGTGGCAAGCAATCGGCGACGACAAGGCTGGACGCTGAGAGGCGTCACGTGCTTCGGATATTCGTAAGTCCGGAGGCGGTCACCACGGCCTCGGGCTATAGAGGGCACCCTCCCTGGACGCGACTTGAGGAAGTGGAACATGGAAACCCCGTAGCGGTCCGGAAACGGTAAGCCGACGGTAACGAAGGCCCAACTCCGCTGCGGGAACAGGATGACCCGAGAAGCGAATGCCGCTGGAGCGAAAGCTCATGGGAAACGCCAGAGACCGGAACTCTCCGCCGCTGGCCATAACCAGGCGGATACCGGGCATTGCCCGGACCCGAAAGGGAGCCCACGCGGGTCAGGTGGGCCTTTGAAGAGACCGCGAGCACAACCCGAACCACGGTACAAGTTAGACAAGGGGGGAAGAACGTGGGAGCGAATCTCAGGAACGACCCCGCCCGGAACGGAGCCGTGGACGATGCCGCCGCTTGGCATGAGGTCGACTGGGCCAAGGTGGATGGCGAAGTAAGGAGACTGCGTCAACGAATCTTCAAGGCGGCACAGCAAGGGGACCTAAAGAAGGTCCGCAACCTCCAGAAGCTCATGTTGCGCTCGCACTCCAACACGCTGCAAAGCGTGCGAAGGGTGACGCAGCAGAGTTCTGGCAGGAGGAGCTCCGGCGTGGACCGAGAGAGGGCTCTCACTCCATTGGAGAGAGGACGTCTGACTCGTCATATTGATGCCGAGTCAGGTCTCAGGGCCAAGCCGGTGAAACGTGTGTACATCCCCAAGGCGAACGGGAAGAAGCGGCCGCTCGGCATCCCGGTGATCAAGGACCGCGTCCACCAGGCGCGGGTCAAGAACGCTCTGGAACCCGAGTGGGAAGCCAGGTTCGACGGCAGGAGTTACGGCTTCCGCCCCGGACGTGGATGCCAGGACGCGATGGAGACGATCCACAGTGTCACCGCGAAGCGAAAGGCGCGGCGCCTGTGGGTTCTCGACGCGGATCTGGCATCCGCCTTCGACCGCATCAACCACGATCACCTGATGTCAGTCATCGGACAGTTCCCCGCTAGGAAACTTGTCCATGCCTGGCTCAAGGCCGGAGTGATGGAGGACGGGCGATTTTCTCGGACCGAGGAAGGAACCCCGCAGGGTGGAGTAGTTAGCCCCCTGCTGCTGAACATCGCTCTCCACGGGATGGAGAAGGCAGCCGGAGTCCGGACTGAATCCTTCAGGGATGGAGTCCAGAGGTCCGTCATGGGAACTCCGGTACTGGTCAGGTATGCCGATGACTTCGTTGTGCTCTGCCACACGAAGGAAGAAGCGGTGAGGATCCGGGACGAACTGGCGGATTGGATGCTCCCCAGAGGGCTCACCTTCAACGAGGAAAAGACCCGGGTGGTTCACCTCGACGAAGGTTTTGACTTCTTAGGTTTCCACTTCCGCCGGTATCGCGATGGGAAGGTCTTCGCTCGGCCGAGCCAGGATGCCGTGCGGAGGGTCCGAGGGAAGATCAGGGAAACCGTCCGATCCAGGAGAGGTGCACCGGCCAAGGCGCTAATTGCCGAGCTGGGCCCTCTCGTCAAGGGATGGTCCACCTACTACCGCGGGTCCTGCGCATCCGAAACCTTCAGCAGTCTGGACCGGTACATGTTCATCATCCTGTGGAGGTGGGCAGTCCGGGAACACCAGAATCAAGGCCGTGTATGGATCCGCAGGCACTATTGGGGTCAGTACCGGCCTAGGAGTAAGGACACGTGGGTATTTGGCTCCGGCCAGTACTATCTCCACAAGTTCAAATGGACGCGCATCATCCGGCACGTGGCGGTTCGATCCAATGCTTCAAAGGACGACCCTGCGATGCAGGACTACTGGCAACAGAGGATCAGGAAAAGGAAGTTGCCGTCGACCGAACGCAGGCTTGTCCTGACGCTGGCCGCACGACAACGTGGCCTCTGTGCCGGATGCGGTCTGGACCTGATCGAGGGAGCCGAGTATCAACCAGATGACGTTCACGACTGGGTGAACTGGTTCTCGGCATCCTCGCGTGCGCTCAACGTGCACCACGTCGTCTACCGGCGTGCGGGTGGCTCCGACGAGATGAAGAACTTGGAACTCCGACACACAGCCTGCCACCAGCAGCATCACGCTGGTGATCACCGGAGAGAGCTGTGCCAGCCCTCGCGGCCTGCTTGAGCCGTGTGCGTCGAGAGACGCTCGCACGGTTCTGAGGGGGCGGGGACGCAGCAATGTGTCCCCGCTACCCGACACGGCTGCCACAGCACTCCGAAGCCCACCTGAACTGGGCACTCATCACCATGATGACCAGGCGCCTCACCCGCAAAAACACCCGCACCAGCCAGTGGACCAGGAATCCTTCGGCGACCCGCTGACCTGTGGTGTTCCCCAAGACATGCGTTCTCGTCACTCATCAGCGTCGAGAGCGTGGCGCGCTGCAACGCGGAACTCAGCGAGTGCCTTTGCGAAGTCAGGATGAATCTCGTCCAGGGTCCTCTCACGCCTGGGCTCGGTAACGTCCTGAGCAGCGCGGATTATCTCCCAGGAGAGCCTGATAGTTGGGTGAAGAGCCTCAACGAGACGTTCGGGACCTTCGAGTCCAACCAGTTGCGCGGCCTGAAGCAGATCTGATCGTGCCCGAGACGCCGCAGAAAGGACCTCGGCGCGTTCGTCGCTGGTGAGTTCATCCCTCAATCTCCCGGTGTTCCAGGACATGGTGCGCCCAGCCGATATGACACCGATGTAAGCATCTCGGCGCGCTTCACGCCGCCACTGCTTATGAGTGGCGCTTGCATGGAAACGGGTCTGCCATCGCACGGCCCACGCGGTCGCCAGGGCCGTGAGGGCGGCGCCTCCCACACCGATTCCAGCTCCAAGGACTGCCGCTACTCCTGGGTCCACATAGAGAGTATGTCGACACAGAGGCGCAGAGGGGCCCACTGCACCGGGTTGAAAAACACCTACTCAGCAGCCGCACGGAACAGACCACGGCCAAGTCCACCGGCCGCCCCCGAAGATCCGTGCCCGCCGCCAGCGCCTTCAGGACCCGCTGCCGCTCCCGGGCCGGGGTGCCTTCGTGCAAGGCCACCGCCCACACCCGCCGCGGCGCCGACGTCCCCTGACCGTGCAGGACCCGTGCGAGCTGGGGCAGTGATGCCGCGGCCGCTCGGGCTCCGGCCACGGTGGAGTGGTAGGCCAGCAGCCGCCTGGCACCCCACGCGTCCCGCGGCCCGCAGCACCGCTCCCAGCGACGCCGTGAGTAGCTCCGCCCGCACTCCCGCGTCCGCCCGCCCCCGCGCCGCGACGAGCTCGCGCAGCCGCGCTTCGTCAGCCGGTGGCGGGCGGGCACGAGGTGCTGCTCGTTGACGCGACCCCAGACCTGGGAGGTTTCGGTGTGGTGGGACTCGTCGTACACCAGCAGGTCCCACTCCGGCAGCGGCCGCGCCCCGTCCCGCTCCATACTCAGCCGGTGCCCGGCGATCAGCGAGTTCTCCACGCTCGCGTACGTCGCCAACACCGTGAACCGGCCGCCCTGGGCGGCACAGGCGTTCGCGTGCCACACCACCACCCGTGGATCCGTCGACACCCGCCCCCCCCGGCTCGCCCGCCAAGGCGGCACCCCGTGGGGAGTACACCGCGATCACCGGCCCGCTACGCCCGGCCGCGCGCAGGACGTGGTGGGTCTGCTCGAGGAGCGTCCGTGTGGGTACGACCGTCAGCAGCGACCCCTGCCCGGCGACCAGGTCCGCGACGCGCGCGGCCACCCGCGTCTTGCCCAGCCCGGGCGCCATGTGCAGCTGGGCCCGGAACCGCGGACGGCGAGCCCTGGGGGAGGGGGTGTAGATCCGCATGATGGCAGTGACCGCGTCGTCCTGGTGGGCGTAGAACGCGGAGAGCTCGGCCTCCGACCGGACGTCCGCATCCACCTTCACGATCAGCTCCTGGGGGTGCTCTGCAGGGGTGCCAGTGGATCAGCCGAACACCCAACCAACTTCCTCCTGTGACAACCTAGGGCCTGTCTCTTGGATCGGTCCGTGAGATCGTCGTGCTCGTGATCGAGTCTTGGGTGATCAATGACGACAGCCCTGTCCCTGTGTCGTCGGCGGAGGTGGTGGAGGCTCTTCGGTCGAAGATCGACAGCGGCCGGCTTGAGACGTGGCTGACCAGTTCGTCAGGACGGTTGCTGGCCTTCGTGACGAATGCCCAGCGAGCGATGGTGGTGCTGCTTGAAGGCGAGGGAGATCCCGGCGAGCATGCCGTGGACCCCGGAACTGCGGGGTCGAGCGACGGGTTCGTCCTCTCCAACGGGCAGGGCGACGAGTATCCGGATGAGGACACCGTCCCCATCCGTGAGGCATTCAGGCTCGTGGAGCACATCGTTGGCATGGGCTCTTGGCCTGCGGACGCACGTTGGGTGGTCGATCGCTGAGCGGGCTATCGCCGTGCCCAGATGAGGATCGCGGCGAGGTGGAGTGCGGCCTGGTAGGCGATGGCGAGCTTGTCGGTCCGCATGGCCAGGCCGCGCCATTGCTTGAGCCGGTTGATGCAGCGTTCGACTGAGTTGCGCTGCTTGTATGCCTCGGCGTCGAAGGCGGGCGGTCGGCCTCCGGTACTGCCTCGCCGCAGCCGGTGGCCGATCTGGTCGGAGGGCTGGGGGATGACAGCGCGGATTCCGCGTTGGCGGAAGTGACTTCGGATCGCGCGGGATGAGTACGCGCGGTCCGCGAGGACGGCATCGGGGCGGGTCCTCGGTCGTCCAGGGCCGCTTCGCGGAACGCGGACGGCGGCCATGACGGTCTCGAAGGCCGGGGCGTCGCCCGCCTGGCCTGCGGTGACGCGGAGGGCAAGGGGCCGTGCACGGGCGTCACTGGCGAGATGGACCTTCGTGCTCAGGCCGCCGCGGGAGCGTCCGAGCGCGTGGTCGTCGGGTTCGGCCCGGCCTGGCACCCCTTTTTCCTGGGGCCGGCGGAATGCTGGTGAGCCCGGCAGACGGTGGAGTCCACCGACACGGTCCAGCCGATGTCGTCAGCGTCGTCGGCTGCTGCCAGGACCGCGGCAAGGATGCGTTCCCAGGTGCCGTCCGCGGCCCACCTGAGCAGCCGTTTGTGGGCGGTCTGGAACGAGCCGAGCTCGTCGGGCAGGTCCCGCCAGGGCGAGCAGGTGCGGTACTTCCACGCGATGGCCTCCAGGGTTCGGCGGTGATCGGCCCACCGCCGACCGCGGGCCGGATCGGCCGGCATCAACGGCTCGATCCGGTCCCACATCGCATCAGTGATCACTAACCGGACGGACACATCCGATCAACTGACCAATCGGTCAAAGAGACAGGCTCTAAAGCCTGTTGCAGAAGGCTGTGTTCGGACAGGTCAGGGCCGGTTCTGTGGTGGTTCTGATCACGTTGCCAGGGCGAGGTTGTGCATGTGGGCGACGGCTCGGACAGCGTGGTGGAGGCCATGGCCCCGTTGCCGGCAGTCGCGGAGGATCTTGTAGTTCTTCATCGCGGCGAAGGTGTGCTCGATGCGGGCGCGGACTCTGCGGTGTTCGGCGTTGTCGGCCTCCTCGCCCGAAAGGAGCGGCCGTCGCTGGCGTTTGCGGTGCGGGACGATCAGGCCGGTGTTCACATAGGCGCCGTCGCCCAGCACGGTGACGCCGTCGCAGTGCCGGGCCAGCCCAGAACTCCGCCAGACCTGCGCATCGGCCTTGTTGCCCGGGGCCGGCCGGGCGGTGGCCACCACCAGGCGGGTGTCGGCATCAATGATGACCTGCACGTTCGCCGAGAACCTGTAGTTGCGCGAGGAAGCGGCAACAGTGCGGTCGCGGACCGGAATGAGCGTGCCGTCCACGATCCACAGCCGGTCCACCGCATCCGAGGGACGGGTGACGGGCTCCACCGTCAGCAGCGGACCGAGCTTCTGGATCACCCGGCAGACCGTCGCGGGCGAAACGCCGAAGAGCGGCGCCATCTGCCGCATTGTCAGATTCGTGCGGTAGTACACCGCCACCAGCAGCACCCGCTCATCCAACGGCAGACACCACGGGCGCCCCATCCCGGTACCGTTGCCGCCCCGTTCACGAACCACCTTCAGCAGCCGCTGGAAAGCACCCATCCGCAGCCCAGTGAACGTCTCCACCCACAACGCCTCAGCCCTCAACACCCCGGCCATACTGAGAAAATGCCCAGTTCGCAGCCTTCTGCAACAGGCTTTAGACCGCCACGCCGGGCGCCGTCTCCCGGATGCGGGACACCCCTTCCCGGCCTAGCGAGCAACCGAACGCACACCCCAATCGCCACCCCAAGAATTCCGACGAAAAAGAAGCCCGCGAGAAAGCCGTCAACTCACTGCACAGCAACGGGAATTACGGTAGTGTGTAACCAAGCGATTATGGTGACGAGAGGAGGGGAAAGTGCCGGAAAGGACGAACGAGTTCGGCAAATACGGCGCCCACGGCATCAAGGGCCACGAGGCTGTCGCCCGGCAGCTCGACCGACTCGCTGGATTCATCGCCACCCCCATTACCGCGCGCCGTGGCCTGATGGCCCGTCTGCACTACCTCACCCGCACCCCCCACGCCCGCGAAGCAGCCCGCGCGGCCGGCCTGACCGTCACCGACCGGACCCTGAAGGCATGGCTGGCCGGCAAGCGCAGCCCCTCCAAGCAGAACCTGCAGCACATCGAGACGGCCTACCGCACGGTCCGCCGTCGTAACGTGGCCCGGTACCTGACCAGTCGTCTCAACCGCGAAGGCCGCGGCACCCGGGTGGAGTTCCACCCCCTCAACCAGTCCCGTGTCAGCCGCCCCCGCCAGCGGGTCGTGGACTTCCGCACCCTCAACGTCCGCCACTGGGACCGCATCGTCGATGCCTGGAGCACCGGTAACGACGCGGCCCTGGACGACGCGTGGGTGAATGACGCGGTGGTCGACCTGGGCTCACAATGGGGACAGTACGAGAACGTCACCAATATCGGGTTCGCAGCATGACACTAAATTCGATATCTCAGTCCCGGGATGTCGAATTCCAAACCTGAAAGAGCATCAGCGATCCCATAAGCGGAGGAGAGCCGAAAAACCGGCAGCCCCACCCGCCCTCGTAGCCAGCTCCAGGAATTCGCGGAGCGAATTCCGTGCCGAATCGCGGAGCGATTCGGCTGCCGGGCAACGGAGTTGACCGGCCGTCAGCCCGGAGGGGCTGACCGAGCAGCGCGGAGCGCTGCTCCCTTCCGCCGCGTAGCGGCGGCGCGTCGTGTCTGCG